>NZ_CP070228.1:1200000-1500000 GCF_016904675.1 Arcanobacterium phocisimile
AGCCGACCACCACACTTCGCGACGGTCACTTTCACCATTAACTTGATATATGACTCCCGCGCTCTGGAGCGTTTTGAGATGATAGGACATCTTATTCGGTGCAATATCAAGAACTCTAGCTAAATCGGAAGTACGCGCCCTACCACGCAACCGCAACTCGTATACGATATTGAGCCGGATGGGGTTAGCGAGCGCTTTGGCAACATCGGAATTAGCCTTTATCGTCATAGTTCAATCGTATCCCACTGGTCGGGTTTCGGCAGTGAACGCACTCCCGGCATCAGTATCCACGATGCTCCGGTAACAAAGGACAGCAGGATAAACGATGAGACTGCTGGAGTATAGCCAATTGAGTCAAGCATCCAGCCGGCGATCGTGGGAGCAAGAGCCAACGGCAACGATGTGATCAGAGATATCAAAGACCACAGCCGACCTTGCATATCAACTGGTGCTGCAGAGAAAAGAATACTTGCGTGCCCTTCAACAAAAATCATTATCAGAAGGAAGGCGCCAACACATGGAATCAGGGTGAAATATTCAAGTGAGAACACCGTCGGGACCAAAACAAGAACCGCTGCTGGCACTCCGATCGAGAATATCGTCCCCGTCTTGATTCGAGGTGAAAATTATCCGGCGAGTATCGCGCCACCGAACGCAAATAGTGCGATGGCCATGTTATACACTGCGATTGATTCGGGTGTCCGCCCGGAAAGCACAAGCGCATACGTATAGGTGTATTGTGTGCCAGTAAATCCCACGTTAAAGAGCGATAGTGGGAGCGCAATGCGAAGTACGAGCCTGTGGTTACGAATCCATCCCCACCCTTCACGAAAGTCTGCAATAAAGGTGCAATAGGCGTTTCTGAAGGATTTCGCGATTCCCGTTCGGTTCTGCGTACATTCACCGGACTCAGAATTTTCCTCCACAGGATTTTCCTCCACTACCCCACCCCTGGGATGCAGATCGCTCTTGATCAGTCCTCCACATAGCCCGAGGATGAGATACCCGAGTACGGAGCTCGCAAATGGCGCCCACGTCGCAAAAGAATAAAGTGCCGCACCTAGCGGAGGGGCAGCAAGTTCTACGGTCGCGTCGCGTCCTCTATTTGCCGCCTGCGCTTTAACTAAATATTCGCCACGCACAATCGTGCGTAAAACGGCGTCCGTAGCAGATCCAAAGAGTCCCGTGTTTGTCGCACCAACTGAGGTAAGGACAACAAGAATAGGAAAGGTGAGTTTTTCTGTGGCGAATAAAACTGCGATGAGTGACCAGACGGTAATGCCGAGGATTGAAAATATGTAGATGAGCTTTCGCCTGTCGAATCGATCAATTATTATCCCTCCAGGAATCATGCATACAATTCCGATTGCTTGTGCCATAGTAGCTATCAATCCTGCCCGGACGGCTGACCCTGTAAGTGCCATGACGGCGAACGGCAGTGCAAACATTCGGATACTGCCGGCAAAGTTGGCCGCTGTGTCACCTAAAAACCATGATCGGTAATCCGGGCGATTCCAGAGTGAGGATGTAGTATTAGTCGTTTTTACACAAGTATTCATAGCTCGAGATTATTACTTCAAATTATTTTGCGCAACTTTTATTGAACTATTTAGACACTCTCTATTCTCCACGTATAATCAACGGAAAAACCTGCTACGCACGCAAATCTGTGCCGCCTAGGCAACCTAACCCGCCGGGTCTAGGCACATCTCGAGACAGCCACTCGTTATCTAACTGATTTTGTTTCACACATGTGTAGCCAGAGTTGATGAAACTGCAAGTAGCCTGGACTCTTCTCTCCTCTAACGACACGACGTTTTCATTGAGGAAAACATCGCAATCGGGAAACATTGAGGCTTCTTCACGACTGGGAAACGCACGTAGCTGAGCATTGGCAGCGACGAAACGACTACGATCGCCAGCTTCTTGGGCGACTACTGCCTCTTTCAGCCACGCACATTTTCACTGGACAAGCGCATCTGATTTGAAATACTCCGGCTCGTAACAGACTTTTTCAACCTCGACTTTGTCCTCCATAGAAAACCCTTGCTTGTCCGGGTCATCCATCTCGGAAAGCCGACCAGTTAACTCCGGGAACGAATACTCAACGTCAAACGTACCCACCCGCAGGTAACTCGTAGCCATCTTTCTCCTCGGCTAATTCTTGTTCCTTTTGCAGTTGTACCACAGAAAGATTTTCCTTGAGTTCTCCTTTGGCTTCTAGCTCGCTAAGCATGGGTGGAACGGGGTTGGCGACGACGGAGTCCGAGGATGAGCTTTAAAAAGCGCTTTTCCCATTAGTACAGTTACCGCAAGAATACACAGGCCGATGATCAGTTTTCGTACCGCCAGTTTTTCCACTTCGTATCCTTTCGGCTCACAACCTGGAGATCGGCCCGTCGTTAGTGTTCACACAAGCGGGTAGTGAAGCCTTGTGTACCTATCGCCTACGACGTCGTACGCTCACCTGCACTGGCACGTCATTTTCCACATATTACAGAACCTTGATACCTTTAGTGCATTAGCACCTTAAATGGCGGTACGTGAATAAGGAAATATAGAACTACGCATATAGAGGAGGCACAAATGGCGAAGCGGAAAAAGAAGAATTGGACCTTACCCACGCCATTGGCGTATCTGCTATCAGTTCTCATTATCTTAGCTATCCCGCTTCCGTTTGCCCTCTATCTCGCCGGAATTGAGTGGATATTTTCTGGAAGTGACGGAGTACCAAAAGAGTTCACTATTTCCTACGTCCTTGGTCTAGTAATTCTTTGCGGCAGCCTGGCGATAGTAATAGTCAAAGATAGATGGACGAAAAAGTGAGGGCTGAGTCTTCACACGCGAGAAACCGCGCACGCCCTCCATCACTCCATCCTCATGTCTCCTAATTCACGCAAAATCCACTTCCCGCATACCATTGCGGAAAATCGCTTACCACCTAGGTTTTCAAGCAATCCGCCTCACAGTTCACGGGCGGAACATCTTCGCCAGCAGGTGTATCCTAAACATGATCAAACCCCGTCTTTTAGCAGCACCGGAAAGCCTACCTGACAGCATGAAGTCCTTTATGAAAATCCTGGGTTCCCATCGTTCAACGCTAGCTATCGTCGCCGCTGTTATCGGCGCCGTCGTCGGTTTAGCCTCGGTAGTCTTTCATTACTGTATTGAAGGCTGGACCTATCTGATGACCGGCTACTCTGACTATTCTGCCCACCCGGGCGCGAGCCACGGTCTAGCAGGTTGGGGATCGTGGTTTATTGCCCTCACCCCAGTCATCTCCGGATTTTTGTATGGACCGATGATCACCAAGTGGGCGCCGTCGGCGCGCGGACACGGCATTCCCGAAGTCATGTTGGCAGTCAAACGCAAGGGCGGAAAGATTCCCGGTGCGGTCGCAGTCGTTAAAATCATTGCTTCAGCACTAACGTTAGGTGGCGGTGGCTCGGTTGGCCGCGAAGGTCCCATCGTTCAAGTCGGAGCAGCCCTGGGTTCATCAATCGCAAATAAGTTACATCTGACTACCCGCCAGGTCGTCCTCTTCGTTGGCTGCGGATCGGCCGCTGGTATCGCTGCTACCTTCAACGCTCCCCTAGCTGGCGCAGTGTTCGCACTGGAACTCATTCTTATTAACTTCACCGCCGAAACATTCGGCATGTGCGTGATCGCGGCTGTTGCGTCCTCGCTCGTTGGGCACGCCTTCTTAGAGGACGTCCCTGTCGTAGCAATTCCCTATGTGTTGCGCGTTGGCAATAGCATTGACTTCATCTTGATTATTCTCGTTGGATTCATCGCAGCCCTGGCAGGGCTCGGATTTTCAAAGATTCTCTATGCAGTAGAAGATTTAATCGACGCCATCTACCATCTACCAGAATGGGCTCGCCCAGGTATCGGCGGTATCGCAATCGGCATCATGCTCTTTTTCTTGCCAGAAATGTATGGCTCAGGATATCCGATTCAGCTCGATGCGCTCGAAGGTAAATACGCTATCGGATTCTTGCTACTTTTAGCCCTCATGCGCGCAATTTTCACCGCAACCACCATCGGCATTGGTGGTTCTGGCGGTGTTTTCGCCCCAACTCTTTTCATCGGTGCGATGGTAGGTTCTGCATTCGGCCAAGCAATTGCTCCACTGACTAGCACTTCCGCCTCAGTTTTCGGTGTCATCGGAATGGGAGCGGCATTTGCTGGCGCTGCCCGCGCCCCCATGACTGGCGTTCTCATCATTATCGAAATGACCGGCCAGTATTCATTGATCATGCCGATGATGCTAGCTGTGGTGGTTGCTACCGCCACCAGCCGGTTCTTAACACGTAAGACGATTTACACAACCAAACTTATTCGGCGCGGCGACATTCTCGACGATCCGGTTGACCACACATTGGTTGGGCGCGTCCCAGCCGCAAAGCTCATGACGCCGGTACCTGCTACGGTCACTACTTCTGCAACAATTCGCGAAGCAAACCACGTCTTAGTCCGCACACGCGGAACACGGATACCAGTTACTGACGACGACGGAAAATACGTTGGTTGTTTCACCGCGTTGATCTGGGCACACGTATCGACCGAGGGAATCTCGCCAGATACGCCGCTGTCCGCCATCGATCTGGACCATACCCATATCACGCCCGAGATGCTCCCGACCCAGGTCCTTTCGTCACTGATCGACAACAACGCCTCGGCCGTCGTCGTCGTCAACGACGATGAAACAATCGCAGGCTGGGTAACCCAACGCGACCTAGTACGCCTGATCCATAAGCAACAGCGTGCTGCGCTGTCTACTATCGAAAACGAATCGTCGTTCGGATCTCGCTGGTTGATGAAGCATCCTGACGGATTACGCCCACGTCGGATTCAGCGCACCCGCCGCCAGGACCGGAAGGAAAACTGATTCAGGCAGGCTGATGGTTAATCAACGTGCGCACGTACTCAGTTGCTCCATCGTTAGCGATCTGGTCCGGAGTGTCGTACTGTTCGATGGCACCGTCTTTCAATACCAACACCTTCGAGCCCAGCTTGAGTGCTTCTGACGTATCGTGGGTGACGAATAAGCAGGTTAGTCCTTCACGTTGAACAATGTCCATAATCTCGTCTTGCAGTGCTCTGCGGGTTATCTCGTCGACTGCTCCGAACGGCTCGTCCATAAGCAAAAGCTCCGGACGCCCTGCAATTGATCGAGCAATCCCGACTCGCTGCGCTTGTCCACCAGATAGCTGGTCAGGCATACGCTCCAATAACTCTGCATCGAGACCGGCAATCTTCGAGGCACGCTCGATATCAGCTTTGATTTCTTCTTTTGACGCGCCGGAAATCTTTGGAACATAACCGATATTCTGAGCTACGCTCAGGTGCGGGAAAAGTATCGAACCTTGAACTGCATATCCGATCTGCCGACGCAATTTAACTAGTTCAGCGGTGTCTGGAGCCGGAGTCGCAACCTTGGTGCCAGCCACCATGATAGTGCCACTATCAGGGGTGACAAGCCCGTTAATCATTTTCAAAAGCGTAGATTTGCCACTGCCCGATTCACCTAGAATCGTTAAGAACTCCCCTCGCTTCACAGTAAGGGACAGCGATTCGATGATGGTTTTATCGCCGTATGATTTTTTTACATCGTCGAAGCTAATGATGATTTCGTTGCATTCATTGGATGGCTGCGCTGTCATTTTGCGGCACCTTTCGTCTGCTCTAACTGGGCGAGGAAGTCGGCTGCTACCTCAGCAGGGGTAGCGCCTTCGTTCTCAACCCGTGAGTTCATGGAAATCATGGTTTCTTCGTCGATCATCCCATCGAGGCTCTCGAGAATCTCACGCACTTGCGGATACTGACGCAAGATCTCGCTGCGAACAACGTTCATGCAATCATAGGCTGGGTAGTAACCGAGATTATCGTGCAATACGGTGAGACCAGAACCAGCCAATTGACCGTCGGTGGTGAAAATTGGCATCGCCTGAATCTGCCGGCTCTTCATAGCATCGTACTTCAAACCAACATCGATATCTTTTGTACTAGCGAATTCGATTCGGTATGCCGAGGTCAAGCCTTTGTATCCGTCGAGCCGCTCAAAGAAATCAGGTTCTGCCCCGAACACTAACTGGTCGGCGATCGGTGCAAGATCGGCAATAGTTTTCAGGTTGTACTGCTTGGCGAGTTCATCGGGAACAGCTATTCCGTAGGTATTTTGGAACCCATATGAAGTGATCCACTCCATGTCATAATCGCTTTGGTACTGCTGGTTTAGCTGCGAGAAATCAGTTTGAGAATAGTTTCCATCGTTCTTTAACACTGCAGCCCATCCAGTTCCGGTGTATTCGGGATAGATATCAAAATCTCCCTTTTCCATACCGGGTTGGATATTGGAGGTTCCACCGCCAACACCCTGGGTGACTTGCACCTTCAGGTCAGTCTCAGCCTCAATCTTTTGTTTCATGATCTCGCCCATGATGTACTGCTCAGTCATCGGCTTAGTTGCGATGTGAATAGTAGTCCCACTTGCTTGAAAAGCTACGACGACGAGCGGCACAAGAAGAGCAGCTACGAACGTGGTGCCCAGAGCACCGACGGCAAAGCGGTTGCGCTTAGCACCTGGCGCGAGAAGTTTCGCAAACACACCAATTAAAGCGTCTGAGGCGAGGGCTAAGATAGCGATAAGTAAACTGCCCGCCACCGTCATCGCAGTATTGTTGAGGGTGATTCCGCGGTAGATCGCAACACCAAGACCACCAGCTCCAACAAATGAGGCGATACCCGCGAGCGCGATGGTCATAACAACCATATTCCGCAATCCTGAAATGATCACCGGCAGAGCTAACGGCATCTTAATTTTCCATAGCAACTGCCGGGGAGTCGACCCCATTCCACGGGCGGCTTCGACAAGCAATGGATCTACGTTCGTTAGACCGGTGTAGGTTGCTCGAACCATTGGAAGTAGACCGTAAATGGTTAATGCAATAATGGCGGTGGTATTACCGATTCCAGACAATGGGATAAGGAAGCCGAGCATCGAAATCGACGGGATGGTGTAAACGAAATTCGCTGTACCCATCACTATTCCGCTGGCTTGTTTACGCTCTGCTGCACCAATACCGAGGCTAATTCCGAGGAAGCATGCCAGCACGATAGAGATGGAACAGATCAGCAGGTGCTGGAGAAATAGATCAAAAAAGAAGGACTGCCTAGTCCATAAAAGTTGGAGAACCTCACCCACGACACTGACCGCACTTTCAAAGATTATTCAAATTTCACCTATATACACCCTAGTACATCTTCGGATAAAAAACCTCTGCCCCCATGAAATCGCAATGGATAGAACCCCATTTATTCGATAGCTTGGGCCACCCGATCGGTAGTTGAGTGGCCAGTGGCGAATGCTAGTTGTATCTCCGTCGTCGTCACATAAAACAATAATGCTTACACGATTCTAAGAGCCTGTAGACAACGCAAGCACTAGAGAACACCCTATGTGCTACAAAGCTGGCTGTTTTAAACAGATGCCCCGTCCATCCCCTAACGAATCTGAATCAGTTACTGGTCGTGCTTGACGAACACTAAAGACACGAGCGCCGGAATAACAGTCAGGGACAAAACAACAAGATACGTCGCAACATGGCCATCGACGATCAGTAAACCCGCGAGCAGAGCAGAAATAGATGAGGCGCCTAAAAAGACCAGGCCACCGATGGAATCCACGCGCGAAAGATGCTCGTCATCGGTCATATACTGACTCAATGTACCCGAATAAATAAATAAGCCAACCCAGCAGAAATCTAGGAAAAATAACCCGGCCGACGCTAACGCTACCGAGTTAACAAGCCAGTACGTGCCAAGAATAGCCCCGACGCCCATGAGGGAAAGTAGGAGGACAGCACGATAGTTCGTCAGCGGAACAAAACGCTCGAGAACTAGAGAAGCAATGATTCCTCCGACACCAGAAGCAGCCATTGTGAAACCAACCTGCCATGGGGTGAGTTCCATATTGACATCGAGATGAACAACAACACCGTATGCGTAGCCCGCAGTTGTTGCTCCCAATGCGAACTGTACCGCCATCATTGCGGCGAGTGTGCGACTCTTGACCACATAGCCAATACCTTCATAAATATCATGGGCGATAACACGAAGCGAGAATTTCTTTTCGTTTCCATCTTTACGCACCGTTGGTTTATCTGGAAGCCGCGAATAAATAGCACCATTGAGGAATGACAATATGGCAGGCACAAACATGGCATATGCTCCGCCAAGAATCCCCACTAAACCACCTGAAATCGATGGTCCGCCGATTGCGGCAACTCCCTCTATCGTCTCGACTCGAGAGTTAAATTTCAGCATGGACTCGCGTCCCAAAACCTGAGGAACATAGCCCGCACTTGCAGCTGAGCCTAATTCACTTACCGCGCCACGAATAACACCTATAAGCACTATGATCGCAAGATTCACAACACCGCCCAACAGTAGCCATCCCAGCGCTGTCAAACACGCACCTTCAACGAGATAGCCTGCAAAAACAATCTTCCTGCGCGGTAACCGATCAGCGATCGCTGCCAGCGGTAAAGTGAGGAATAACTGTGTCGTTAAAGTAGCAGTAGCAAGAGTTGATGCCAATACGATCGAACCAGTAGCGTAAAGAAAAGCTAACGGAAGCGCGAGCTGGGCAATAGCATCGCCGATCAAATTAATGAGCATCGTAGTGTATAACTTACGATAAAGGACGTTCTCCGGATTCAATATTCTTTCACCTCAAAGGCATCATTGGAGCAGGTGTGCGCACACGAAGACCACATGAAGCAGCATAGAAACGGAAGATTTTTCAGAACCGTCCTATGAGTGTCTTTATGGGATTGTCCTTGTAGCAGACAATTCTGTAGCTTTCGTAGCGTATATCCAAAAATACATTGTTCACATTAGATATGCTCGTCCAGATTCTCTTTTCTGGAGTCATACTCATATATTTCTGCCGATCTGCTCTGGCGAGGCGAACCACGCACCCCAAAGATAGGTTCTGAATTTATTTTCGGCCCTTACCTTCGTCGCCGATATGTTTAGAAAATTACAAATAATAGCTATCAGCAACCTCTAAATTCCAATAAAGTAACGATAGACATTAATGGAACAAGTCCTCGGGCATCCATCATCATAGTTTGCGAAAACAACGTGGAGACTTGTCACAAATATTTCCTTCGGTGGTCGAGGAAGCAGGCACGCCTATCGGCAATCTCAGCTTCAAGCCCCTTAGAAAACGAGGTCACTATGTTTTCCATTGCAGCACACACAGTATCGATCTTTACTTTCTGAGCCTCGATCTCATCGTCAAGCACCTAGTTACGGGCTGTGGGTGCTTCGGTGGACTTGTCATTCTTATCGGAAAAGGAAGCCACCAGCTCCATCTCCGAGCCGTGTACTCGCATCTCACGGATAATGTCCGCAATCGTGCTTTTTGAAACCCACTCACCCCCAAACCAATCTTCAAACTAAATAAACTTTCAGCCGAGCGTGTCCAAATCTCAAAAAAGAAAAAGTGAAATAACCTAGACATGCCCGTCAGTAAAGCATTGTAGTGAGAGGATAATTATGGAAACTTCAACTATCATTGAGTGGACTTTCTTTGAAGAAATTCCTATCCCAGAGGATGTAAACCAGATCCTTATACAGGGTGAAGAGCCATATGCGGCTTACAAGACTATGCGTGATTCAGCTATTTTCACTTCAAAAAGACTTGTTATTCGCGATGCGCAAGGACTCACTGGGAAAAAGGTCGAAATTTACTCCATTCCATATTCATCAATCAACATGTGGTCGACTGAAAACGCAGGACGCTTGGATTTCAACGCCGAAGTTGAGCTTTGGACACGTGCTGGTCACCTCAAGATTAAACTTGGCAAGAAAATTGATGTCCGACGCATCGATAATCTTATCGCCAACTGCATTCTGGGCTCTACCCACTGACTGTTAGGTCCGCAGGGACGAAATCGTTGAAGAACCATTGACACAGCAACGGGGTAGTCTGTACAAAGAGTATAGACTACCCCGTGACAGTATCTATCTCGTTAGCGGTTCTTCCAGCGATATATACCGTAGGCAATCAGTTCAAAAACAACCCCGATGGTTAATATGACACCAAAAGCAACCAAGCCAGATATTAACGACCTACTTGAAATCCCTTCTTCAATAGCAAAGAAAGTAGCGGTTCCGAAAGGTAAGAGAAGAAAAACAAGCGCAAACGTGAAATAGCCAGTTACACGTTCTTTAACTGTTCCACCAGTCCCATCCTTCTTTTGCTCCGCACCATGCTGCTCCAACTGCGATTTCACCGATTAGACCTTCCAGTAATAGTTTATGTGCAAGTTTCTTTACTGCCCAGCTTGCATCTTTTTGACCTGCTCGCTGATTGATTCAGGGCCCTGTAGCCCATCACAGACCACGATTAACACGACACTGACGCCCCGGTTAGCTATCAGAAATGCCACAGCATCGTAACTTTCCCTCTGCAATTATACGTTCGAAAAATTTCCGGTAGTGACCAATATTTGACTCACCCTCATAAATCGGGTCAGCTTGTAACGACATGTTTTGACGGTACGCGAAAAGACAATCGATTCTGCCACTTCGAATATAGGGACTATGGATTTTTCGTATTTATCAGCGTAAATGTTAATGCGAATCCCACAGCAGTTAATATTGCCGAAATAACCAGCACTATTGGAAGCCCCGCTTGATCGGCGAGGAATCCACCCAAGATGGACCCGAACGGAATAGTACCCATACTCAACGCCCTGCCCGCGCTGGAGGTTCTTCCCAAGATGTTGGCCGGTACAAGCTCTGCGCTCCAACCCGCCATAGCAATATTAGCTACCACCATTGCTACTCCCCATAGAGTCGCGTGTAAATAAGCCGCCACCAGACCCCAAGTAACAGGAGCAACGCTTGGAATAATCAAGAAAAGTGCAGCAACCGCAAGTAGTCCATATCCAAAGAAAACCGTCTTTTCCTTTCCAAGCCTATCGATGATCCTGGTTGCTATTAGTGATCCGAGGAGCGCCGCAAATCCGGCAATGCCTGTGAAAATTGCGTAAACACTTGCCGAAACACCCATATGGGTAAGGAATAAGACTGACTCAATCGCCGAGGCCGTTGCTAGTGCAGAGTTGGTCAAGATCGTTATAATCGTGATGGTACGTAAAGGCGTATTGACCCAAATTTCCCGAAGCCCCCGCCCCAATGAATCATTAGCCGTGCCCTGTTCCTCGGCTGAAGCTTCCTTGTCACCCGTAGGATTCGTACGGATCAAAAGCCCTAATACGAGGGAGATAAGGGCAAGCACAAGCACTGACCAAGCAAAAACGTGGGAGCTCCAACCGAGGATTAAGGCTGCCAGCACAGGAACTGCGATGACAGCCGAGCTGTCAACCGATTGCAGTCGAGCATATACTCGAGCGATCTGATCGCTTCCCGCTAGACGACCGGCGGCAACTACTTGAGCAGATTCAGCACCAACTGCACCAAGACCAAATAAAGCGCCAATGCCGAGGATGATGGGAAAGCTCAGCCAACCGAAGGTAACAGCAGCAACAAGGGCTAAGAGCGCGCCCACCTTGAGTCCCAGGCTAAAGCCGAGGGCACAAAAAGTAGTAGATTTATCCGCGAAAAAACCGAGCGGTACCCCAAAGAGAATGAAGCCGATCGAGCCCACAGCATTGAGTATGCCCACCTCGGTCGCGCCAGCCTCAATACCCGCAACCAACAGAACCGGTAGCGCAAAATCAACAGCAGAACGCGCCACTGCATCTGAGGCATTCGAGGCATTCGAGGCATTCAACAGGCCAATCTGATTCCCGATGAAACCCCGACCATCCTTGTATCAAAAGTTGAGTACAAATGGTGGAGCATAGGGGATTCGAACCCCTGACCTTTTCATTGCGAACGAAACGCGCTACCAACTGCGCCAATGCCCCGTAACACAAATATTTTAGCAACTATTTGTGGAAAGAGTAAAATCTCCAGCCCGATATATATGCGACAATCGCTACATGAATCGAACGCTCGTTAAACGAACTGCTCAAGTCGTCTTCTGTGCGATTATTGGCTGGCTCGTCGTCCCCGGTATCGGCCCCGACGTCTTCACTCTCGAAGAAAGTCTCGGCTGGAAAGTCGGCCCAGATGACTGGCGAGGTCCACTCTCCCGCGTACCCTCTTATCAGATTAACGACGCCGAACTAGCCGCGTTGCTCGACACCATCCCTACTCGCACCACAACCAATGCACCCAAATACCAGCGTTCCGATTTCGGACCAGCCTGGTCCGATGTCGACCACAACGGTTGCGATACCCGCAACGATATTCTTACGCGCGATCTGCAGCATCTCACCTACAAAAACGGCACACACAATTGCGTCGTTACTCACGGCGATTTTATCGAACCCTACACCGGTCTCCATACCGAGTTTCAGCGGGGCCGCGAAACTTCGGCGTTAGTGCAAATCGATCACGTCGTCGCACTAGCAGACGCCTGGCAGTCCGGCGCCTGGACGTGGACTGCCGCGAAACGGGAACAATTCGCTAACGATCCGTTAAACCTGCTCGCCGTCGACGCCGATCAAAACCAAGAAAAAGGCGCCGCACACGCCGGGCAATGGCTCCCCGAAAACCGGAGTTTCCACTGTGCCTACGTCACCCGGCAAGTCGATGTCAAAGCCAAATGGGGGCTGTCGATGACGCAACGCGAACGCGCAACTATCGAACGCATCTTATCCGCGTGCTCGAAACAATAAAACGCGCTCGAAACAGCAATAGCCCTAAGCAACGATAAGAGAAAAATAAAATCGGCCAAGTTTCCTTGACCGATTTACTATGTGGAGCATAGGGGATTCGAACCCCTGACCTCTTCCATGCCATGGAAGCGCGCTACCAACTGCGCCAATGCCCCGTAAGACGAATTTAATCTTAGCTACTCACGGGCTGAAATTCCAACGTAGAAACTTCAAACTTACGTGAAACAAATCACCGAACTAAATCTTGGAAAGCCTGCGCGTCATTCGTCCATTGATTCCACGACTTCACCCGCATGATCGGCGTCGACTGCGGACGTACAACAAGCTGTGCCCAATGGCAATTATCTGGGCCTTGAAGCATGGTAGATTCCGAAGGATTCATCCCCATCAGCACACTCACACCATTAACAATGGCAGAACCGTGACTAACGAAAAGCAGCGTGTGCTCTACTGAATCGTCCTGCGCCCACTGGACGTATTCGCGCATCGCCTCAGCAACCCGCTCACCATTGGACAGCCGCGTCTCAACGCCAGCTACGGCAGGTTCGTGACCTGCTCGCCACCGCGCCCAGCCTTGCGGATAAGCTTCTTTAATTTCGTCCGACGTCATGCCTTCCCACGAGCCATATCCGCGCTCACGCAAGCGGCTATCGTGCTCGACTGGCAAGCCAACAAGATCGGCGACTGCCTGAGCAGTGTTTACCGCGCGGTCAAGATCCGAAGAAATGATTCGCGTGATCCCGAAAGAGCTCAGCTCCCCGGCCACAAACTTCGCTTGAGCCACGCCGACGTCGTTCAACGGAGTATTTTGCATACCCTGGATGCGCAGCTGCGCGTTATTCGCAGTCTGCCCGTGGCGTAGGATCAGGACCTGCTTAACACTCACAGCATTAACCTAGGAGATCTGATCTGCGGCAGTTGTGGCGTCTACTCCAGTAGCGTTATCGATTCCGCCAGAGAAGTAAGCTGCGAGAGCTGATTCTTGAGCGGCTTCGGAAGCCTGAATATCTTCCGGAAGTTCAATAGCCGGACAATCGCCCCAGAGCTTTTCAAGGGCATAGAATTCACGGTCTTCGTCCTGCTGGACGTGAACCATGAGGATACCGAAATCAAGCAGTACCCAGTGTGCTTCACCTTCCATGCCTTCGCGGCGCTTGCGGCGGCAGCCTGCCTTGTGGAGTGCTTCTTCGACAGAATCCACGATTGCTCGTACCTGACGCTCGGTTGAGCCGGATACGACGAGGAACGTGTCGGTTAATGCTAGACGTTCGGCGACGTCGATAGCAGTAATTGATGTTGCTTTAACATCTGCAGCCGCGCGCGCGGCGATAATGGTTAGGTCGATAGCTTCTTGAGTAGCGCTCACTGGGTTCCTTAAATTGTTTCGATAGCTGAACTATCAGAGTAAAAGTTCGGTGGTTTGGTCGGTAAACGTGGTGATTGGATCGGCTGAGAAGAATACCGAGGTGATTCCTAATCCGACGAGAACTCCCACAAGGGAGGCAATCAACAGAAGAAGGACATAGTTGAGGATTGTACGCTTGGTACTGATCTCATCATCCAGTTCGTCTTCTTCGTAGTAGGACATGCTACCACGCGAAGTGGCAGATACAGCAGGTTCGTGGATCTCTTGAGAAGACTCTGGGGTATGATCAGGCGACGTTAGCTGACCCAATTCCTCAGCCTCAATATCACTACCTTCTGGCATTACCGAGGTACGCGCAATCTCAGAAGATTGCTCGACGTTAGTCTCATCGTCAACCGACTGACGGCGAGTGAGCGAGAGTAGACGATCGCGCATTGGGGTATCCATCGTGTCGTCAGCTTCGCTGTTAGCCGCACCCGATTCTTCACATTCATCGGGTTCAACTGCTTGCTCATCGTTAGTGTGTTCACGCTCTTCTTGAGTCTCTACGGAAGAGCCCTGCTCTTGAGCATAACCAATGAGGGCGTCATGTTTTTCGATCGTGCCACTAGTTTCTTCGACGTTGTCGGCGACGGTATCGCCAGAAGTACTTTCCTGTACGTTCTCTTCTACTCCAGTTTGTTCTTCCACTACATCCTCGGCGGAAACTTGGGATTCTTCCGGCTTAGTGACCTTAAACCGAGAAAATACTGACGTGCGCTCTGGTTTGACGCTTTCAGTACGCTGTTCGTCAGCGGAAGTAGCCAGCGCAGATTCCGCAGTCTCGTGTTCACTTATTTCAGCACTAACTGCCGCTAAAGTACCTGTCTCAGCTTTGCGAGCCTCTCGTAGTTCTTTACGTGAAGGACGACGCAGGTGGAGTTCGGTAGTTTCACTGATATCTATGCCATCTGCGGGACGGACGCCGAGTTTACCCATTTTCTTTAACTGCCGACGACTCAATCGTTTCTCGTCACTCATGGCCTATCCATCCCTTTCACTGGGGTATTCGCTTCCTCTAATAACCCAGTATAACCGCCCGCAATAGAAGAAAGTGCGGTCGTTTGGGCTTCTTCTGGTCTATATAAATAATACTTGTTGATGTACTGAACTACGCCATCGGGGACCAAATACCATGCCGGCACACCATCACGAACTCGTTTCCGAATACCGGTAGACGATATCGCCATCGCCGGAATTTCAAGTAAAGACACCCCATCTTTTGGCAAGCCAGTCATATCTAGATCGTGCCCTGGCCGGCTTACCCCAACAAAATGGGCAAGACTCCACAACTCTGCGGAATCCTTCCATTGCAAGATTTGTGGCAGCACGTCAGCGCCTGTGATAAAGAAAAGTTCATCATCTGGATACTGTTTGCGAATGTCTCGTAAAGTATCGACAGTATAGGTTTTCCCACCGCGATCAATATCCACCCGGGAAACAGTGAAGCGTGGATTAGATGCGGTAGCGATCACCGTCATCAAGTATCGATGCTCCCCTAGCGAGATATGCCGCCCTTGTTTAAAAGGATTATCGGCCGCAGGAACGAAAACCACCTCGTCTAAGCCGAAAACATGTTGAGCTTCTGAAGCCGCAACAAGATGGCCGTGGTGAATCGGATCAAATGTGCCGCCCATGATACCAATACGACGACGGGATATATGTGACGGAGTACCGGCGGCTTCTTTATGGCCTGTATGTTGGGAATTAACCATGCCAATATATTACCTGATCTTGCCGAAAGCACTGAATATACTAGTAAAAAACTCGATTGAGAATATGCTAGAAACGAAAATTAATTTACCGGGGAATAACGACGGAGTTTTTGCGTTAGGGTTAATGACAAGACATATGGTTCTATAACCTCAAAGAAAGGTCTCCGATGGCTACCGTTGAAATCACAACAGATAACTTCAAAGATCATGTAAACTCCGGTATTACAGTGCTCGACTTCTGGGCAGAATGGTGCGGTCCGTGCCGAATGTTCGGTCCGACTTTTGAGGCTGTTTCTGAGCAGAATCCTGAGGTCACTTTCGGCAAGGTAAACACCGAAGAGCAAACTGAATTAGCTCAGGCTTTCCAGGTTATGTCCATTCCTACCGTTATGGTCTTCCGCGATGGCATCCGCCTTTACGAAGGTGCAGGTGCCCTCGCCCGTGATCAACTCCAGGCATTGGTGAAGAATGCTGCCGAACTCGATATGGACGAAGTTCGCTCCCAGATCGAGAAGGCCGGCGAGAAGAACTAAATCATTTCCCCGCTTAATGTGTGGTGGCGGTAAGCAGAAATTTGCTTGCCGCCACCACACATTTCATATTTTCCCTTTAAGGTATAGCCATAGATAATATCGGGCAGCCTGCTCAGATCAGCGACTGAGGTTTGACCTCTACACCGGCCCGACCCGACAATAATGGCAGAACACCCCGGATCAAAGAACCTAAATCAGTTGGTAGGGACGCAGGCAAAACAACTACGCCATCTGCAGCCCCCAGGCCAACCCAACGTTCAATCGCGTCCGCAACGTCATAGACTGTCCCAACAACTTTCGGTATTCCAGCAAATAGTTCTGTTCCGTAGATCGCTTCAACAAGTAGAGCACGTTCGTGGGCCGCTTGTGAATTCGCTGAGATAATAACCCCTAAGTCCGCGACGACTGGCAGATCTCGGCCGGCCTCGTGCGCTGCAGCCCGAATCCCGTAACGCAAACCACGTGCAACATGTGGGTCTTGTACTCGCATGCGAACCATATCTGCGTATCGGGCCACAAGCGAAGTTAGTTCACCGGTCAATGATTGTGCCGAGAGATTGATAATCAGTCCCACCCCAGCACGATGAACCGCGCACAATACATCGCAAAGTTCGCTTGTGAATTCTGTTTGATCGGTGATGTGAATAGCCAGCGATGCCCAACTAGAGGCATCCACTGCAACAGCGTTAAGCGCATCGGCTACAGCCTGGGGATTCGCCGCAACTTCCATCACAACACCCACGCCGGGTATGCTACGCAACTGCGCTCCTACCGCTACTGCATCGCCACAAGGATGTGCATGCGCCGTGTCTGCAAGGAATTCTGACGACAACGCGACGAAATCTAAACCGCCGGCGCTAGCCGCACGCGTTGCAGCAATCATTTTGCCGTAGTGAAACGGCTCAACCTCTTCGCCTGGAAGCAACCGATATGTTTGCACTCCGAGTAGGGACAAATCGATACCCACCCATGCAGCGGTAGTATGCTCGCGCTGACCTACCCCAGTAGTTTTACTTACGTCCTGTACTACCGCATCTCGGCTAACGTTCAAATCGATCGTCATAGTCATTCCTTGCAACTAAGCATCAACGAATCGTCGACGCGAAGACTCTTCCAAGTCCACACTGAGAAATCTACCCTGACAACAATTCACAAACAAGACATGCGCATTACTTTCCCCTTACCGAATCTTGACCTAAAGAGTTGAACGGTAAGTTTTACCCAAGAACCCGCCAAAAACTGCACTGAACAAAACCTAGGTGAAATGTCCCACAATAGGTGCTTAGTTGATCGCAAACCATGAATTACCACATGTATACGAGGCGTATCATGGTTTTCCATCAGGTAGATCACGGTCTTGGTAAACTCTCAGAATATTAGAACGTGGACCTAATTCCTTGGGTCCACGTTCTCATCAAAAGTCAAGAGTTTTATAGCTCATCACTATCCGGATCGGTCCACACGCCAGCTTGGCGCTCCATCCATAATTCCTGCCGAGCAGCTTCTTTAGCGTCCATCAGATCATGATATTGACTCTTACGCTCACGACGGGTGGGTCGGACACTTTCATCGAGACGAATATCGGTACCACGCGGACTAAGTAGTTCGGCGCCCGTAGCCATCGTTGGCTCCCAATCAAAGATCATGCCGTCTTCTTCGGTACCAATAACAACCATGTCTCCAGCGCGGGCTCCAGCCTTCATCAGTTGCTTTTCGACACCCAAAGTGTTCAACCGATCAGCAAGATAGCCAACAGCTTCATCGTTGGAGAAGTCAGTCTGGCGAACCCACCGCTCTGGCTTCGTTCCACGCACCTGGTAGAAGATCTTCTCCCCCTGACGGCGTTCAGTAACTGTAAAGGACGAATCCTCTTTCTTATCTAGTGGACGGATAACTGGACGCTGGGTTTCAGCCACAACTTCTTGCGCGCGAATATGATCCACAATCTCACCCAGCGCAAAGCCGAGTTCACGTAAACCTTCCCGAGAGACCGCCGAGACACTGAAAACTGCCAAACCTCGTGCCTTCAATTCATCAGTAACAAATTCAGCCATCTCACGAGCATCTGGCACGTCAATCTTGTTCAACACGACGATACGCGGGCGTTGCATCAACGGCACCCGTCCCTCAATCGGCGGAATAGTTTGCGCATAGGCAGAAAGCTCAGCTTCGATTGTTTCCAAATCTGTCAACGGATCACGGCCAGGCTCAAGCGTGGCACAGTCGAGAACGTGCACGATCGCGGCACAGCGCTCGATATGGCGCAAGAATTCGTGCCCCAGCCCCTTACCTTCAGAAGCTCCCGGAATAAGACCAGGCACGTCAGCAAGGGTGTAGCGCATCTCCCCTGCCTGAACCACACCGAGGTTCGGAACAAGAGTTGTAAAGGGATAGTCAGCAATCTTTGGCCGCGCGGCAGACATTGCAGCAATCAGCGAAGACTTTCCCGCCGACGGGAACCCGACGAGCGCAACGTCAGCTACTGATTTCAGTTCGAGAACGACGTCGATCGCTTCACCTTCTTCACCAAGCAAAGCGAAACCAGGGGCTTTACGCTTAGGCGATGCCAACGCAGCATTCCCGAGGCCACCTTGACCGCCTTCAGCAATAATGATCTCTACGTCACGACCGGTCATATCAGCCAAAATATTGCCGTCCATATCTTTAACGACTGTGCCGTTAGGTACGTTGACGATCAGGTCCTCACCACGTTTACCATGGCGTAGATCGCCGGCGCCCGGCTTGCCATTGGTAGCCTTCAAGTGTGGAGTGTGATGCAATCCAAGGAGGGTTGTTTCTTGAGGGTCAACTCGGAATATAATATCTCCACCGTGGCCACCATTTGCACCGTCGGGACCACCGAGCGGCTTAAACTTCTCGCGACGTACCGATGCTGCACCGTTACCCCCCTTACCTGCTTCCAGGTGGAGAACAACTCGATCTATAAAGCTTGCCATGTGGATAGTTTCCTTAAATTGCTGAAATATATGCACGAGAGGGTGGAGAGCTAAAGCCCTCCACCCTCTCGAGTATGTCGTGTGGGACTCGTGCCGATCAGGCTTGAGCCGCGACGATGTTCACGACCTTGCGATCACGGCGAGTACCAAACTCAACGTGACCGGTCTCAAGTGCGAACAGCGTGTCATCCTTACCGCGGCCAACATTGGCACCCGGGTGGAAGTGAGTGCCGCGCTGACGCACGAGGATCTCGCCTGCGTTAACAAACTCGCCACCGAAACGCTTAACGCCGAGGCGCTTTGCGTTAGAGTCGCGACCGTTGCTAGTAGAGCTAGCGCCCTTCTTATGTGCCATGTCTAGACCTTCTTCTATTTAACAGCTCGTTAGACGGTAAGTTATATGATCACTTAATATCGGTGATCTTAACACGAGTAAGCTTCTGGCGGTGACCTTGACGCTTACGGTAGCCTGTCTTGTTCTTGTACTTGATGATGGAGATCTTTGGACCCTTCTCATCGCGGACAATCTCGGCGCTAACCTTGGCTTTGATACCATCGGCCGCTGAGGTGATCTTGTCACCGTCGACGAGCATGATCGGCTCTAGCTCGACCTTGTCGCCAGCTTCGCCTGCAATCTTGTCCACAACGACGACGGAACCGACAGACACCTTTTCCTGGCGGCCGCCTACCTTGACAATCGCGTAAACCACGTTCTGCTCATCTCTGTCGAAACTGATGCACCCGGTTTCGGGTGCCCTGAAATTTATTAGCGCGATAAAGCACGCCAGCAATTAACGATACTGAAACACTGGAGCTGACACAAGTTCATCTCGAGCGATTCAGGCCACAATTCCCGACGTTCCCCCTCATCACTTCTTCACTGGGAAGCTCATAATCGCCGAGGATGTCCGAGTTGTCGGGATTATCGTGCCAGACGATGTCACCCGCCGCTTGACTTTCTTCACCGGCTGTTGTTCTGCTGCAGGCGCCGAGTGTTGTTTATCATCAGCTTTTTGCTCAAGCTTGGAGCTCTGGCGTCCACGCCCGTTATCTGCACCCAAGTCAGATGCCTTCGCACCTGTATTCTTGCGTTGTCGGCCACCCTTAGTGCGCGGCTGACTTTCTAGCTTTGGATTGTCGCGTTCATCAGTCTCACCTGACATGGTAACGTCCGTGTGTTCTTCAGAATTCTCATGCTTGGTTGTTGCTGCGGCGGCGATATTGGCTAGCGCTGCTTTGACCTCTTCATGCTTCGGATCAGAATCCTGAGCGCGAGCGCTCTCCTTCTTCTTAGATTCTTTCTTCGGAGAACGCTGAGTCTGCGGTTTCTCTTCATCCTTTTCAACTGGATGATCGTGTGTGATGTATCCACGACCCTCGCAGCACTCACAGGTAGTTGAGAAAGCTTCTACAAGGCCTTGACCAACGCGTTTACGCGTCATCTGAACCAATCCGAGCGAAGTCACTTCGGCCACTTGATGACGGGTACGATCGCGCCCGAGGCACTCGATAAGGCGCCGTAACACAAGATCACGGTTTGCTTCGAGAACCATATCGATAAAGTCGACAACAATAATTCCGCCGATATCGCGCAGACGAAGCTGCCGGACAATTTCCTCAGCCGCTTCAAGATTGTTACGGGTCACGGTTTCTTCAAGCGAACCACCCGAACCAGTGAACTTTCCAGTATTGACATCGATCACCGTCATAGCTTCAGTACGGTCAATAACTAAGGAACCACCCGATGGGAGGAAGACCTTACGATCAAAAGCTTTCTGAAGCTGCTCATCGACGCGGTTATCGTGGAAAATATCTTTCGACGATTCCCACTTTTCGAGGCGATCAACCAGCTCAGGAGAGAGTTCTTGTACGTATTGGGAAATTGTCTCCCATGCATTATCGCCGGAGATCTTCAATGTTCGGAAATCTTCGTTGAAGATATCGCGAACCACTCGAACAGCTAGTTCTGGCTCCCCTTTGAGTAACGACGGGGCGTTCTTAGAAGATTTTGATTTACGCTCGATATCGGCCCATGATTTCATCAACCGTTCAACGTCTTGTTTAAGCTGATCCTCACTGGCACCTTCAGCGGCGGTACGAACAATCACCCCGTGTTCTGCTGGCACAACTTCCTTAAGGATTTTCTTCAACCGGTTACGTTCGCGCTCCGGAAGTTTGCGCGAGATGCCAGTCATTGCCCCTGACGGAACAAGGACAAGATGACGACCTGCTAGGGTAATCTGCGCTGTCAAACGCGCACCCTTGTGCCCGATCGGATCTTTAGTCACCTGGACAAGAACCGGATCTCCGGATTTCAACGCCTGCTCGATCTTGCGTGGCTTACCTTCGAGACCAGCGGCGTCCCAATTGACTTCACCGGCGTAGAGAACTGCGTTTCGGCCTTTACCGATATCAACAAAAGCTGCTTCCATGGATGGTAATACGTTTTGCACACGGCCCAGATAGACGTTTCCGACCATCGAGGACTGAGTATGACGTGCAACGTAATGCTCAACTAAGACACCGTCTTCAATAACAGCAATTTGGTTCAGTCCATCACGTTCACGGATAAGCATGTCGCGGTCTACTGATTCGCGGCGCGCTAGGTACTCAGATTCGGTGATTGTTTGCCGACGGCGGCTCGAATCACGGCCTTCTTTCCTGCGTTGACGCTTTGCTTCAAGTCGGGTCGACCCCTTTGGCGCAGTCACTTCATCAGATACAGCTTCCGAAGATCGACGACGGCGACGACGACGTACTGATGGCTCTTCGCTTTCAGTTTCTGCCTCAGTGAGTTCAGCCTGGCTGGCTTTCGCCTTCTTGGTTTTATGCTGATTCGCTGCCGGTTCTGATTCCCCTGCGGCGTCCTTACCTTGCGGTGTTACTTTTTCTGTTTCGTCGACTTCAACCTCAGTTGAGCGGCGGCCACCTCGAGTACCTCGACGACGTTTACGTCCATTATCCGAGGACTCTTCAGCATCCTCAGATGGGGTGGAAATTGCTTCCTTAACCTCAACTGCAGAATCCGACACTTCATCGTTGTCAACTTTGCGTGTCCGTCGCGCACGCACAGCGCGTGCTACGTCTGGTTCTTGAAAGAGAAGAGACGTCATCGGAGCAACAACAGGAACCTCCGGTATCATCTCCGGTTGCGGATCTTCAGCGACGCCAGCAGAGAAAACGATCGACGTCGGGCTGATGCTTTTCTTCACTTTCGCGCGTGGCTTTTTCGAAAGTTCGGCGAGTGACTTCGCCACCGTGTCCGCCACTTCTTGTTTAGTGGACTTGCTCGAAGTCTTCTCAGTAGACGTTTTACGCGTCCGTTTGCGTGGTGCACTCTTTTCTTCAGGCACAACATTATCCATGGCTTCATCCGCCATCGGATACCCCCTATTTTCATATGCGTGCATCTCGCATATTAAGCTTAATTATCACAGCCTCAACTGTGGAAAGTCTCATTGGGTAGTCATCCCGGCAGCAACGCGTAATGCGGCGCACTTGAACGACTTTGGCAGTTCGATGCATAACAACCTGCCGCCAGTCTACATCGTTTGCCGAACAAACACATCTTCGCCCCGCCAATGGAGTCGGTTTTTCCGGGACTTATGGAATAGATGCCATTGAGGTCGGCTTTATTTCTCTTAAGTTTAGGACGAGCACCTGTTATGGGACAATAATCCCAAAATTACTTGGAGATGTTTGGTGTTTTAACTGGCAGACGGCACGTAAATAAGTCATCATTACATTATGGATTCAATGTGTCCCTAAAAGTTTGAGAAAGAAACACTCGAGCTCAATGGTTCATGTTGAAGCGGGTCTTAAGAGCCCATCCGGATAATTACTCTGTTAAACAGGTCGCACGGAAGGTGAATAAGGTGGATGTCCTCGACCTTGCGCGGTGGCAGTTCGGTATTACGACTGTGTACCACTTCATTTTGGTACCACTCACTATCGGGCTTTCTCCACTCGTTGCATATCTACAAACTAAATGGCTTCGAACAGGTGACACCAAATGGCTCAAGCTGTCCGAATTCTTTGGAAAAATTCTTCTCATTAATTTCGCATTAGGTATTGCCACGGGAATTGTCCAGGAGTTCCAATTTGGAATGACCTGGTCTGAGTACTCCCGTTATGTGGGCGATATCTTTGGTGCTCCGCTGGCATTTGAAGCTTTGCTTGCGTTCTTCCTCGAATCTGTATTCCTCGGTGTATGGATTTTTGGACGCGGACGGATCTCCCCTAAGGCACATACGATTTCAATCTGGCTCGTAGCTCTGGGCACAAACATCTCCGCACTTTTCATCCTCGCGGCAAATTCATTCATGCAAAACCCAGTGGGCGCTGTTGTTAACCCGGAAACTGGTCGTGCGGAACTTGATGGTATGGGCGGATTCCTCGAAGTTGTTTTCTCCACAACTACTCTTTATGCATTCGCGCACACCATTGCCGCATCCTTGATGGTTGCTGGCGCCATGATTGCCGGTGTATCGATCTGGTGGATCGTTCGCAACGTGCAACGTGCCAACGAAGCTGAAGCACGTGAACTATGGAAGCCCGCGGCACAGTTCGGTCTCAAAGTCCTTGCAGTAGCCGGAATTCTCGCCGTCACTACTGGCCATTTCATGGGCCAGCACATGTACGAAACCCAGCCGTCAAAGATGGTCGCAGCTATGGGCATCGCACAAAATGAAGAGAACGCCCCACTAGCTCTCTTGCTCACTGGAACAGAGCTTAAACAAGAGAACATCATTACCCTCCCCATTCCTGGCCTCGAGTCATTCATGGTCACCAACCACTTCTCTGGCCCGGAATCGATGCTCATGGGAGCGAAAGAAGTTCAAGAGCAGTACACCGAGATGTTTAGCGACGAATACGGTACTGATGTCAATTACATTCCAAACCCATTCATTGCTTTCTATTCATTCCGAATTATGATGGCACTCGGCTTTGCATCGATTGCACTTGCCGCGGCTGGTCTATGGATGTTGCGTGGCGATGGACTCATCCGTTCGGGTGGAGTTGCCAAGCTCTTTGTCTGGTCGATCACTTTCCCCTTCATTGCATCAACCTTCGGCTGGATTCTCACCGAAATGGGACGTCAGCCTTGGGTTGTCTACCCGAATATGCACGACGGAATGACAGCTACCCCAGCTGAGATGGTCAAGCAACTGACTAACTTCGGTGTTTCACAAAACGTAGTTCCAGCAGAAGTCTTCATCTCGCTGACTATCTTCACGCTGCTTTATGCAGCACTCGGCGTCGTCTGGTTTATCCTCATCAAGCGTTACGTGCGCGAGGGCGTTAACCCAACCAAGGACGTCGCTCACCAATTCGACCACACGAATGCCGATGTAAAGCTTAGCTTTGCATACTGAGGAAAGGGCACATAAAAATGGAACTTTCATTCCTTCAAATCCTATGGTTCATCCTCATCATCGTTTTGTGGATCGGCTACGTCACCCTCGAAGGTTTCGGCTTCGGTACCGGCATGCTATTGCGCATCTTGCCGCGTAACGAAAAAGAACGCCGTCTTCAACTCAACACCATTGGACCACACTGGGACGGAAACGAAGTATTTCTTCTTACCGCAGGTGGTGCAACATTTGCAGCATTCCCAGAATGGTACGCAACCATGTTCTCCGGTATGTACCTCGCACTCGTCCTCATCCTCGTTCTTCTCATCCTGCGTATTTCAGCAATCGAATGGCGCGGAAAGATCAACTCAGATAAGTGGCGGTCAGCATGGGACAACATCCATACTGGCTCGGCATGGTTAGCAGCTCTCGTGTGGGGCGTTGCCTTCGGTAACTTGGTCCAAGGCATGGGAATTCAGGTTGGAAAGTACGAAGTTGCGGGTGATCCGTCAACATTCATTCCTGCCGATCCTGCCCAGGTTGACGTTGCCCTCCAAGATGGTGCACAGCACTTCCTCACTGGAGGCTTCTTCTCCCTCTTCACGCCATTCACCATCGTTGCAGGTTTGGTTGTTGTCTCCTTGTTCCTCACCCACGGTGCGCTTTGGTTAGCGTTGAAAACCTCCGGCGATTTCTCTGAACGAGCAAAAGCACTAGCAAAGAAGACCTCTCTTGTTTCCACCGGCCTCACCGCTGTTTGGGCGCTGTGGGCATTCTTTGCTTACTCAACCACCTGGTTCGCACTCATCCCACTAGCACTAGCGGCTATTGGTCTTCTAGTTTCCACTTTCTTCACGCTCAAGGGAGCAGAAAAGGCTGGATTCTTCGCAAACATGGGTGGCGTTGCCTTCGCTGTCATCTTCATCTTTATGACCACCGTGCCATACGCACTGAAGTCCTCTATCGACGAAAACTACAGCTTGACCCTTGTTCAAGCTTCGGCAACCTCAGCCACCCAAACGGTTATGACCATCGCAGCGATTATCTTCGTTCCGATCGTCGCCATTTACACCATCTGGTCCTACCTATCGTTCTCACGCCGCTTGAGCGTGGATTCGCTCTCTGAAGAACCAGCTGGTTTACACCCAACTGAGGTGCGTGCTTTCGAACGCGCGTAATCTCACCGGGTTAACATAACCTTCCATGGTGGGCTGGCAACGGATATCCGTTGCCAGCCCACCACTTTTTCATTCATCGACAATCATCTCACTAGGACTGCAGTCCTTTTCTGACAGAAGCATAAAAAGGTGATTATCTGATAAGAATCCCTTCACAAACCACTGTTTTATTTCCAGCGCGCTAGACTAAAGTCTTAGAGAACGTACCCCTGCTTTGATAGGAAACCGTGAAACCTTTCGATCCACGTCTACTGCGCTATGCACGAGCTACTCGTGGCTATTTAGCTTTACTCGTTTTACTTGGTTTAGTTATCACCGCGCTCATTGGCGCACAAACCTACCTGATAGCCGCAATTATTTCTCCGGTTTTCTATAACCAATCAACCAGCACGAACTATCTGTTCCTCACTACATTCCTCGTTGTTGTTTTCGGTGCACGTTCCTTACTGAGTTATGTCCAGGGAGCTATCGGCCACCGCTCCGCAGTTCGAGTCATCAGCGAGTTACGCACCCAGGTTTTAGACCATGCTGGAAATCTTGGATCACGTTGGTTATCGAAAGGTAACACGAATGAAGTCGTCACCCTCGCCACACGCGGCTTAGACGATCTCGAAGACTATTTCGTACACTTCTTGCCAGAGCTCTTCCTGACCGCCACCGCCACCCCACTGTTGTTATGCGTCGTGGCGTATATGGATTTTCTCAGCGCAGTCATGATCATCTTGTGCCTGCCACTTATCCCACTCTTTATGATTCTCATCGGAAAGATGACCGCCTCATATTCTGCCCAGCGCCTAGCGACAATGCAACGCTTGGGTAGCCAACTACTCGATCTACTCACCGGCCTGCCAACTTTGAAAGGAGTCGGCCGGGAAACCGGACCCACGAAGCGCGTCGAAGAACTCGGGCTATCATTCGCCCAACGAACCATGAACACCTTGTACGTGGCCTTCCTGTCCGGTGCGGCACTCGAATTCATCACCACGTTAACAACAGCACTCGTTGCGGTGTCAATCGGTCTGCGCATGGTCAACGGCGATATTCTTCTCTTGGAGGGGCTTGTTGTCATCATGTTGACCCCCGAAGTATTACGACCACTACGCGAAGTTGGAACCCAATTCCACGCATCGGCCAATGGTGTTGCCGCCGCCGATCGAGTATTCAAGATCCTCGAAACTGTCCCATACGACCACACCGCCCACCAGCCTGTTCCAGATATGACCTGCACCCCGATTCGTTTCGACGACGTATCCATCCTTGCCCCTGGTCGTGAAACTATCGCTCCGGCGTCGTTAACCACCACGATTGACCCCGGAGAAGTAACCGTTATTCGCGGCGCCTCTGGATCTGGAAAAACCACCACCATCAACGCGCTCCTGGGGTTAATCCCCGTCACCTCTGGCCGCATACTTATCGGCGAAACCGAACTTTCAAATCTTGATCGTCAAGCATGGTGGTCGAACATCACCTGGGTACCGCAACGTCCCGTCCTCATCCCCGGCACACTCGCTGAAAACCTCGATGCAGATCCAGAATCTGCCGACGTCGCCCACGCCGCTCACATCACTGGCTTCGCCGACGTCGTAGCCAACCTCCCCGACGGCTGGAACACTCGTATCGGACACGGTGGCACCGGGCTGTCTGTTGGCCAACGCCAACGCCTTGCTTTAACTAAAGCACTAATCTCAGCGGCACAAATCGTTATTCTCGACGAACCTTCTGCACACCTCGATGCCGTCGCTGAAGAGTACGTCACGCGAGTCATTAACGAACTACGTAACAACGGACACACACTTATTGTTATTGCCCACCGCGCAGCTATGACCGATATAGCCGATATCGTTATCGACGTAGCATCGCGCAGCCGAGCTGCTGGAGAGAAACTATGATGATGCATCCATTTCCATCCGAGGAACGCGCCGCGCTAAAACGAGCCATCACTCTCCTCGACGTTGATAAGAAAAAATTCAGCTGGTCAGTGCTCGCCGGATCGAGCGCGATTGGATCAACAGTAGGCTTAGGAACAACCGCAGCATGGATGATCGCACGAGCTGCTCAACTACCCCCAGTACTCGACCTTTCCGTGGCCTCAGTCGGCGTACGCGCTTTCGGTGTTGGCAAAGCAATCTTCCGCTACCTTGAACGAATCGCTTCACATTGGGTAGCTCTCCATGGGATGGCAACCTTGCGCACCGAGGTTTACCGCTCACTGTCGGAATCCTCAACTGACGTCGTCACCTCGCTCAAGCGCGGAGACGTGCTCACTCGCACGAATGCCGACGTCGACGAAATCGGCCTCGTTGTTGTGCAATCACTGTTACCTATGGCAGTAGCCCTCCTCGTTTCGCTACTAGCCCTTGGGATTCTCGGTTTCCTGTCCCCGCTGATCGCGATCCTTGTTGCCTGTGCACTATTCCTCTCTGGCATCGTTGGTCCGCTCTTGGCGATGACCGGAGCGAAACTTGCCGAACAAGAAAAAATCACTACTCGCGCTCGACTCAACGAACAATCGCTCTACCTGTTAGAAAATGCTGCACAACTTCGTGTTGGTGGGCTCTTATCGGCAACCGAGACAAGCCGTCGAGACACCGAGCATGACATGTGGAAACAACGCGATGCAGCTGCACGCTTCACAGCTCTTGCCTCGACGATTGATGTTCTCGCACTCGGCTTAGCAGTGATCGGTGCTATCGTTATCGGCTCATGGCAAGTATCACAAAGCATGCTTAGTCCGGTAAATCTCGTCGTTTGTGCCATGACACCGTTATCGGCGTTCGAAGCAACAGCACGCATGCCACAAGCATTCATCCAACTCACGCGCTCTGGTGCTGCCGCACTGCGCGTCATGTCGCTGATCGACCGTGCCAACGCCTCACCGGCAGCTTCCAGCACCCCGAAAATCGATAGCGGAACCACATTAACTGCTACTGATATGGTTGCTGGCTGGCCTGGTCACAAAGACGTCACCGTTCCACTGAGCTTCACAATTAAGCCTGGGCAATCACTGGCAATTGTTGGACCATCGGGTATCGGCAAATCCACGATTCTCAATACCCTCGCTGGACTCATTGCGCCACACTCAGGCAGTGTCACTATCGCTGAACATCACGTCAGCAATATTGAACGCGCCACGCTTTCACAGCACATCAGCTTCACCGCGGAAGACGCTCATATCTTCGATACCTCCATCCTAGAAAATTTACGGGTAGCACGGGCTGATATCACCGTTGCCCAAGCGCACAAGCTCTTAGAACAAGCCGGGCTCACTTCCTGGATTGCAGACCTGCCCGAAGGCATCGATACCAAACTAGGCGCAGACGCCACGACCGTTTCTGGCGGTGAACGACGTCGTCTCTTACTTGCCCGTGCACTCGCCGCCCCCGCATCCATACTTCTTATTGATGAACCAGGCGAACACCTCGATCCGCATACCGCAGATACGCTTATTCGCGACATCTTGTTATCTGCCGATGCTCAACGCGCCGTCGTCGTCGTCACCCACCGGCTCTCCCCGCTCGATGCCGCCGATCACGTCATCATGCTCGGTGCAGACCACACCGGCCGGGCACACGTAGTCGACGAAGGAACTCACGCCGAGCTCCTGCTACGCAACCCACAATACGAATGGTCGCTGAAGCAAGAAGGATAAACAATGGATTCTAATCGTCTCACCGCCGTCGTGTCTCATGCCCTTGAACTCACCGGAAAGCTCGAACGCGACGCCGCTTATCAACACTTTGTTGACTCAGCTCGCGCACTCACTGGCGCAAAATTTGCTGCGCTAGCAGTATTGGACTCCCATGGTGAAACGATGGAGTTTGTTCAATCAGGTATGGATCCGCTCGCTGCAGCGCTGCTCGGACGCCCACCGCGCGGGCACGGTGTTTTCGATGACACTCCAGCGCATGGATGGTTAATCGTCAATGATCTCGCCACTTATGCTAACCGCTACGGGTTCCCACCAGGCCATCCGATTATGGACAATTATCTTGGTGTAGCAGTTTCCGTAAAAGAACAAATATGGGGCCGTCTGTACTTGACAGATAAGCCCGGTGGTTTCACCGACGACGACGGTGCACAAATGGAAATCTTGGCTCGTGCAGCTGCGATTGCAGCACAAAATTCGCAAATGTTTGCTCGTTCGCAAAACCGTGCCCGGTGGCTAACTGCTTCACAAAATATCGTCGCTTCGCTATTAGAAGGTTCCGATGAAGATGAAGCTCTCCAAGTAATTGTTCACGAAATGCGCATCGCAGCACAGGCAGATGTAGCGATCATGGTTCTGCCCTCGATTCAAAACACGTGGGTGTCCGAAGTCGTCGACGGTGAAGGCTCCGAAAGCTTAGTGGGTATTCGCTTCCCCTACACGGGCCGTGCTATGACTGTGGTTAATGAGCAAGCTGGATTAGTGGTCGACTCGATGCAACGATTACGTACAGTCCGAGTAGCGCAACTGCGCAACTTCGGACCGGCATTGTATGCGCCGCTCGCTTCAAAGTCGGCTGGTACCGGAGTGATTATATTGTTACGAAATATTAGCGGAGTTGAGTTTAACCTCCATGATCTAGCTATGGCTGAAAATGCGGCTAAGCAGGCAGCTATTGCTCTTGAACTGGCAGAAGCTCGCCTCAATGAAGAGCTCGCCTCCGAGCTCGATGAGCGGTCAAGGATCGGGCGCGATCTGCACGACTTAGCTATCCAACAATTGTTCGCTTCAGGAATGCATATTACTGCTGTCAAAGAAGACCTCGCCGCTAAAGGGTATGCAGAAGAAGTCTCCGCTGCCCTAGATCAAGCAATTTCTTCAATCGATGAATCGGTTCGTCAAATCCGAGTTATTGTTCAGTCCTTGCGCGATGATTCAGCTTCTGTTGCTTTGGTTGAACGCCTACAACAAGAAACCAAAGTCGCACTGCAGGTCTTGGGCTTTGCACCATCGCTCATTATCAGCTGGAACGGTGAGGTTACCAGTGCGGAAGATACATTCGTTCTGATCGACGACGCCGTCGGTGCCGATATTTCTGACGATGTGGTTGCTGTGGTTCGCGAAGGTTTATCAAATGCAGCCCGTCATGCCCATGCTTCGTCCGTTGCAGTGCGTTTATCTGTTGACCCAACGCATGTCAGTGTTGAGGTCATTGACGATGGTCGTGGCGTGACACAGTCGTTCGGTCGCAGGTCTGGATTATCGAATCTAGCAGCTCGTGCGCGCCGGCATCGCGGTTCGTTTACTATTTCCTCGACTGATGAAACTTCGGGCACTCGTGTTTGCTGGGAAGCGCCACTAATCTAAAAGCTTGCATAGCGGTTATACAGGAAAGCACCCCGTGATCTATGGTCACGGGGTGCTTAACGTTTGAGGGGCGCGTCGCTTAGCTGCCTGCGTTGCGCCAACCAGCTGCACGCTGGCCAGCTACCCACGCCGCAACCTGAGTACGTCGTTGCATCCCCATCTTCGACAGTAATGAGGTGATATGGTTCTTCACTGTTTTTTCAGCAACGCCAAGCTTCTCGCCGATCTCACGATTGGACAAGCCATCACCAATAAGTTGAAGCACCTTACGCTCTGACGGAGTGAGATCCGCGGTGGGGTCATCATGATCGGCTCGCCGGCGTGTAACAGTTCGTTCATCGAGCAGAACTCGACCGTCAGCAACGGCTCGAATCACATCGGTGATTTCAGCGCCACGTACGGATTTAAGCAAGTATGCTTTAGCGCCAGCATCGAGGGCTTCTGAAAGTGCGTCATCGTCGTCGAACGAAGTCAACACGATACATTTGACCTGTGGTACACGCTCGCGAAGTTCGCTAATGATATCAATGCCTGTACCATCTGGTAAACGTAGATCGACAAGCGCAACTTGCGGAATCATTAATTCTGCACGGCGCACTGCTTCGGCAACCGAACCGGCTTCTGCAATAACTTGGAGACCATTGGCTCGATCGACAACTTCTGCAATACCGCGACGGACCACTTCGTGATCGTCGATAATCATGACGCTAATTTGCGTATTTTCTTCACTCACGATTCTTAGTCTACCTTGAACGACGCTGACATGCCGGGCATAAATGTGATGAACGGTTCATAAAAGTGATGCGCTGAATCTCCTTGCCACACCGATCACAAGGTTGACCCGTTTTGCCATACACATGCAACGAACGATCGAAGTATCCAGACTCACCATTGACGTTGACGTAGAGCTCATCAAACGAGGTTCCGCCGGCTTCCACGGCTCGCTCCATCACCTCGCGTGCGTGTTCGTAAACGTCGGCAATTTTGGCCAGGCTCATCGCAGTTGTCATTTTCTGTGGATGAACGCACGCCTCCCACAGCGCTTCGTCGGCATAAATATTGCCGATACCTGACGCGATATTCTGGTTCAGTATGGCGCGTTTTATCTCGGTTCTCCGGTGTTTGACTGCACGGGCCACATCGCGCAGATCAAGAAGTGGATCGAGGAGATCGCGCCCGATATGCGCAACCGATGCCGGGATCATAGCGGCTTGGCTACCGTAGCCACCCGGACCACTATCCGGGGTGGGCAGGAGTTGATCTGGATGCAAATAGCCGAATGTGCGTTGGTCAACAAAGTCCAGGCTGGTACCGTCAGTAAAATGGAACCGGGCACGCACGTGTACCGAGTCGCTATTGATCCGCATTTGGCCAGACATCCCCAAATGTGCGACGAGTGCGCGTTCTCCAGTCAAAAACCACATGAATTTCCCACGGCGAACTACCCCGCTGATCGTCATACCGGCAAGTGAGTCAAGACCTTCTGGGGACATTCGGGCCACCCGCGGGTGGAGAGCATCTACTCGTGCGATTGTTTTGCCAACGACGTGCGGTACCAGACCGCGTCGAATGGTTTCGACCTCAGGTAATTCTGGCATCGTTCCCTATTCTGCGATCGTTTCCTATGAAGACTACTTCGTTGATCCTGGGTTGTCAGCTTCAGTGGTTTCGACGCTAACGACCAGGTAATGGTACGCGTCTTGACAAGCCGCAAGTTTCGCAGCTTTGCGCGAAGTTGCTTGCCCGCTACCCCACTGAGTACCCCCGATCGAGACCTTGGCAGTATAGACTTTGGCGTGATCTGGGCCCTCAGCGTCGATCTGGTAGGTCACATCGCCGTTATAGCCAAGCTCACGGGCTTTTTCTTCCATCGCGGTTCGCCAATCGAGAGCTGGCCCCATATTCGTCGCCTCAATGATCTTCTCCCGTAAATGCGTGCGTACCGTGGAGATAACGACGTCGATGCCTTGGGATTCGTAAGTCGCTGCGATCAACGACTCGACCGTGTCTGAGAGGATAGAATCTTTATCTCGCCCACCGGTTTGTTCTTCTCCTTTACCGAGGCGAATATAGGAGCCGAGGTTAAGACTGCGAGCGATATCTGCCAACGCACGCTCGGACACAGCTGCGGACTTAATCTTTGATAATTCGCCTTCGGACTTATCTGGATAGTCGTGGAAGATTTGTTCTGCCACAACCGCGCCCAAAATCGAATCCCCAAGAAACTCGAGGCGTTCATTATGTGCACTATCGTGTTCATAAGCCCAAGAACGGTGCGTCAATGCGAGTGTGAGGAGATCTGAGGGGATATCAACTCCCCACGCGGCAAGTAACTCACGGCGATTATGTTCGTGCATTACTTGTCCTTCATCTGTTCAGCAAGCACGTCAAGAGCAGAGAATGCTGGGTTGAAATAATCATGCGTATGATCAGCTGGCAGTTCATTCCATGGCTCACCGCATTCTGAGCACAGCCCTTGGCAGTCAGGCGAACATACTGGCGTAAACGGCAAAGCCAAAACGATGGCATCACGAATAATCGGCTCAAGATCGATATGCATCTCTTCAATAATTGGCATATCTTCGATCTCGTCGTCGCCTTCACTTATGAGAGCGTCACGCCGCTCTGGCCAAAAAACTAGCTCTGCGATCGGTTCGTCCATCGGCTGAGTGATGTCTTGAGCACATCGGGCACATTGCCCATGGGCTACTGTTTGAATGTCCCCCTGTACGAAAATACCTTCGGACACTGATTGCAGTGATAGTGTCACCTTCATCGGAGTCCCTGCTGGCACACCAATCAAACCGACACCGCACTCTTCTGGCGCGTTGAGTGTCAGGTCCAGCTGTGTGGGGGTACCAGAGGTGACATCGGATACCGACACAACATATTCGGACCGTAAATCCATAAAGCTTTCTTCCTTCTTTTTGCTTCGGCTTTAAATGCTATTAAGCGTAGCAGTTTATTGTTCTTCAGCTCGACGCTGGGCTAGGACGTCCTGGCCGGCAGCGATTTGTTCTTGAAGATGACCGAGCTGGGCAGCAAGTTCAGCCAGAGTCTGTTCAGAGTATTCGTTGGCACCGTTAATAAGTTGTGAAGCTTTCTGGTGTGCCTCATCAACAATCCGTGTGGCCTGAGATTTTGCTGCAACCGTGATCTGATCTTGGGCAACCATACGTGATGCTTGTTCGCGCGCCTCAGCGAGGATCGAATCGGCTTCTTCATGAGCATGACGCAAAACAACATCTGCATCCTCACGAGCTTGATCAGATACTCGACCTGCTTGCGATAGCACTGCATCTGCTTGCTTGATCTGATCTGGAACTATTTCACGCGCGGTATCGAGTAAGTCCATAATTTCTGACTTATTCACTAGTACCGATGCGGACAACGGCATATTTTTTGCGTTGATGACAATATCGTGCAATTCATCTAAAATCTCGAGCAGAGATTCACCTTGGTCGCTCATGCTTCCACCTTTTCTTTTAATGCTCGGGCTACATTCAATGGAACCATATCCTCATATGGACCACCATATCTGGCTAATTCTTTCACGAATGACGACGCAATATGTGCAAGACTCGGTTCGCCCATAACAAACACCGTCTCTACGCCCGACAAATGCCGGTTCAGCAATGACATTGGCATCTCTGAATCGTAATCGGCAGAACCACGCACACCTTTAACAATCGCTTGCGCATTGACCTCGCGCGCAAAATCTGCAACAAGCCCCGTAATCAGCTCGACGCGCACGCCTGGGAGATGCGCTACGGCTTCACGCGCTAACGTGAGGCGTTCTTCGTCGGTAAATAAATAATTCTTCGCCGAATTATGGGCAACGGCTACCACGACTTCATCAAACATGCGCTGAGCACGTTCAATAACGTCGATATGTCCAAGGGTAATCGGATCAAACGATCCAGGGCATACTGCACAACTCATAGGATTACTCTACGTCCTCTACCGCCATATGGGCACTCCAGACGCGGGTATCACCCCACGTACGTTCGCGTTCAGCTTCTAACTGAGCAGGCCAGCGTGGTTGTGAGCTCCGTTTTGCTCGTTCGACGACGACGACGCCGTCAGATTTCAGATGCCGCGGTAGTTGCGCCAAGATCTCCGCCAGCTGCTCGTCAGGGAAATCGTATGGCGGATCGAGGAACACCACGTCGAATGGCCCGTCAGTACCGGGTTGGCTCACGTACGTCAATGCTTGGGCTTTAATATGTTGCAGTGCCAAACCGGTTGTGCGGGCATTAGTTTGCATAGCTCGATGTGCTTCTGGCGCGCTATCAACACCGATGGCGCGCCGTGCACCGCGCGACAACGCTTCTAACGCAAACGCCCCTGATCCGGCAAACAGATCAAGGATGTCACAGTCAGCAATAAAATCGCGATGTTCTAAGTGAGAAAAAAGCGCTTCTCGAACCCGCGAGGAAGTTGGCCGAGTACCAGACTTCGGCACGCTCAGTTGGCGACCGCGAGCGCTCCCAGCAATAATACGACTCATGTCGGCTCCTAGCTTTTCTCTAAATATTCTCGGTTGCGCGCGTTGATATCGGCGATAGCGATAGCCAATGCACGATGGTGCGTAAGATCTGGATCGGTGGCGATAAGTTCTCGTGCACCCTGGCGGGCGTGTTCGATTATTATCTTATCTTTGACCACCGACACAAAACGCAGTGAGCTTTGGGTCCCTGATTGTTGTGCGCCTAATACGTCGCCGACGGAACGCAAAGCTACATCGGCTTCGGCGAGTGCGAAACCGTCGGTGGTAGCGGCGAAGGCTGCGACACGCTCAGCGGCGAGCGTGCCGTCCGGAGCGCCGGTGACTGCCAGGCATAGCCCAGGTTTTTCGCCTCGCCCAACGCGTCCACGTAACTGGTGAAGTTGGGATAGTCCGAACCGATCAGCGTCCATGATCACCATCAAGGTGGCTTCGGGAATATCTACTCCGACTTCGATAACGGTGGTCGAGACGAGGATCTGAGTTTGTCCGGCGATAAAAGCCGCCATTGCCTCGGTTTTTTCCGCACTGCTCATCTTCCCATGTAGTACGCCGATACCGAGGCCGGCTAGTACCGGCAGTTGCTGGAGTCGGTGGCTGAGGGTTTCGACGTCGGACATCTGCGGACGTTCCATCAGATCGATTTGTTGTTCGACAAGGTCGGCTTGGACGTCATCTTCGGTTGGCGAGATACGTGGGCAGACGACGAAGACTTTACCGCCGCCGTCGACTTCTTCGCGGGCGCGTTGCCATACACGCGCCATCCAGCGGTCGTTGTATGCTGGGACGACGTTAGTGGAGATTGTGCTGCGTTCGCGATTGTCTAAAACGGCGACATCGAGGTCACCGAATACTGTCATAGCGATGGTGCGCGGTATCGGGGTTGCCGTCATGACGAGCAGGTGGGCATTGTGGGCGAGCTTGTCACGTTGATCGACGCCGAAGCGGTGTTGTTCATCGACGACGACGAAACCTAACGACGGCAGCTGGATCTGGTCGCCGAACAAGGCGTGTGTTCCCACAGTAATACTGGGCGCTCCACTTGCTAGGTGAGCCAGTGTTCGACGTCGTTGGCTGGCCGTTAGCGAACCGGTGAGCAGATGAACAGATGTGGCGTTCTCGTTGGCGCCGAGCTGGCCGGCCATCCCCAACTCCCCCAGCATCTTCGTCATCGTCGCATAGTGTTGTTGTGCGAGGACTTCGGTGGGAGCAACGAGCACAGCTTGGTGACCGGCGTCGACTACTTGGAGCATGGCACGCAACGCCACAATCGTCTTTCCGGCGCCGACGTCGCCTTGGAGTAGGCACCGCATGGGTGTGGAGTTACTCAGAGTGTCACGCAGTTCTTCTCCAACTTTTAGCTGCGACTCGGTAAGGATGAACGGTAGGCGCTGGTCGAAAGCGTGGGTGATGCCGTCTGGGCGCGGCGGGCATGCCGGTGCCGACATTTGTGCCACCTGGGCGGCGCGTTGTGCAAGAGCAGCTTGTAAGACGAAGGCTTCTTCATGGGCGAAGCGGGTGCGGGCGGCGCGCCACTGCTCGGGGTCTTCTGGTTGGTGTACGGCGCGTAGCGCGTCGTATCGAGAAATCAGCTGGTGTTCATCGCGGTAGTCTTGAGGCAACGGATCAGGAACGTCGCCTGGTGAGAGGGTGTCGAGGATAGTAGCCACTGCTCGGTGAATATGCCAGGACGGAACCTTCGCTGTCGAGTGATAAATCGGCACGGGACGCAGAATCTGTGCCGCATCAAGATCTTCGAGGCTTTCCATTATTTCGTATTCGGGATGAGCCAGTTGTAGCCGACCGCGATAGGACGAAATTGTGCCCGCGAAGGTGGCCATCGTGCCTGGCGATAATTTAGTTTCATGAAACGCTAGCGGACGCTGGTGCTTGGCAAAGAACGTCAGATCCAGATCGTGTTCCCCGTCTGAAATAGTGACGTTGAGGATAAAGCCGCGCCGATTATTCATCGGCCGCATATGCGATGAGACGACGTTGGCGACGACGGTGACTGATTCACCTTCAGCAACTTGATCGAGTGGTAGTAATTCTCCTCGTTGGGCGATACGGAATGGAATATGATTGAGGAGGTCTTCGACGGTGTCTAGGCCGAGTTTTGCTAACGCGTTCGCACTACGTTTGCCAAGGACACGTTCAAGGGGGCGTGAGAGCGTCGTCCACGCATCAGAGGCCAAGGCTGGCGTAGGTAGCGCAGAATTAGCCGGCTGCGCTGCATCGTTCGCACTAGCACTCGCGGGCTGATGTGAGCTCTTCGCCATGACCGTTCCTCTCTTTCCTATGTAACTATGCCAGAAAAAACAGGTATACTGACAAAAGTCAGTGAGGTATCACTATGGCAACAGAGCTAAGTTTAGCTAGCGTGGCGAACAGCACGCTTTGGTGCGCGTTTTAGGCTTGGATTTCTAGCTAATAATTAGATACACTTTTGAAGTTGCCAATTTTGGTAGAGGCGCGAAAGCGTCTATTCGTCTTTTAATGAAGGAGAGAACCGTGGCGTCTGTATGTGAAGTCTGCGGCAAGGGCCCGAGCTTCGGTAAGAGTGTTTCGCACTCCCACGTGCGTACTTCCCGCCGTTGGAACCCGAACATTCAGCGTGTTCGTGCTCTCGTTAAGGGTGCCCCTAAGCGTCTGAACGTGTGCACCTCGTGCCTGAAGGCCGGCAAGGTCACCCGTAACGTGTGATCGAACCAAGCTTAAATATCCCTCGATTTTCATCGAGGGATATTTTTATATCATAAACCACATATCGTCAAGGACAACGGCCATTAAACTATGCAGACCGGAAATGGTCCCAACCGATCTGATCAGGATCAAGCGGAAGCTGGTCAAGCGTAACTCGGCCATACTCATCAGGTCCCATAACCTGCCCAATAACACTAAAGCCATCCGGAATAACAGTGGCTGAGTCAATAGTAGCAACAAAGCCATGATCTTCTCCTCCGGCCAACGCCCACAAGCGTCGGTCAGTCCCCAGGCGTCCGGCCGCCCGTCCTAGTCGTCCAAGAAGCTTATTAAGCTGTGCACCATCAAGATTGATCCAAACCCGACTAGACTGTGCCACTCGCCCGATGTCTTTTACTAGCCCATCTGAAACATCTATCCCAGCGCATAGGGTGTGAGCATTAACCGCTGACATCACTGCCCCGATCGGCGGCTTCGGCCGTAAAAAATCATCGATTAAGGATGCCAAATACTCATCTGAGTCTGTGCGCGTGTACCCGTGTTTGAGTAACTCATATCCAGCTGCAGCATGGCCAAGATTCCCAGTAAAGATAACTTTCTGACCAGGTAACGCATTATCCCTGCGCAGTGGCTTGCGTCCTTGGAGATCACCAATAACGGTGACTCCGATAGTTATCTCCGACGCCGAAACAAGGTCACCACCGTCAACACCTACTTCCCAAGGCTGGCAGGCTTGAGCAAAACCACGAGCGAGGTCTTCGACCCAGGTCACCTCAGTAGTAGGTGGTAGCCCGAGCCCAACAACAAGTGATACTGGCGTGGCTCCCATTGCAAGAGCATCGGCGATATTTTGTTGTGCCGCCCGATAACCTACATCAAATCCGGTGGACCAATCACACCGAAAATGTCTATTTTCTACGAGCATATCGGTGGAGACAGTCGTATCCCCGCCGATATGCAACACCGCAGAATCATCACCGTTGCCTACTACAACGCTAGTAGCCTGCGGCAATAGCGGAACGAACCGAGCAAGCAGTTCTTTTTCGTTGAGATCTTTAACGAGCACGCTTGCCTTAACGAAGCCCTGTTGGGCGTTCCAATGCTAAACCAATCAATTCATCGAGCAACTGAGAATATGGGAGCCCAGTGTGCTCCCATAGAACTGGATACATTGAGAACGGTGTGAAACCTGGAATCGTGTTGATTTCGATGACGTAGGTTTTACCTTCAGGCGTCAAGAAGAAATCGACGCGAGACATTCCTTCGCAACCAAACGCATCGAAAGTTTTAACCGCCTGATCACGGATTTTATCTGAAATCTCTGGCGGGACTTGAGCCGGGATAGATAGTCTCAAATTGGCTGTCTCCAAGTATTTATGCTCAAAGTCGTAGAAGCCATCGTCAGGAAGGTCTACAAGGACTTCACCAACAACGGAAGCGCGCGGGGTCGAATCATTACGTCCGCCTAGGACGGCACATTCGATCTCACGTCCGTCAACGCCCTGCTCAATCAGTACCTTAGGATCATGTATTTGAGCCTGAGCCACAGCTTCCGAGACATCCTCAAGCGTGCTAACACGCGTAATACCGAGCGAAGATCCAGCTCGTGCAGGCTTGACATAGACCGGGAACTGTAATTGAGCAACCTTGGCAAGAACTGCCTCACGCTCATCGCGCCACTGACGAGCTGTGGCAACAACGTAAGGTGCTACCGGCAGTCCGGCCGCCTCCAAGACTACCTTCATGTAGTGCTTGTCCATTCCGGCTGCAGATGCGAACACGCCACATCCAACATATGGAATACCAGCTAGTTCAAGGAGCCCCTGAATTGTTCCGTCTTCTCCAAAGGGCCCGTGCAGTAGCGGAAAGACAACATCCACGTTGCCGAGAAGTTCGAGGTTGCTGGCGTGTTCACAATTATAGGCAACTAGCGATTGTTTCCCGTCTCCGGCAGGAATCGTGACAGCTTCTGGAGCTTTCTCAACTTCAAGAAGGCCCGCATCAAGCGTCAGCTTCGATGGATCAGTCGCCCCTGGAACCCACGTACCATCGCGGGCAATAGCTATCGGTACAACCTCATAACGTTCCGGATCTAAGGCTCGCATGACAGCGCCTGCAGTAGCAATAGAAATGGAATGCTCACCTGATGCGCCACCATAGATAATTGCGACGCGGATCTTTGAATTCGACATGAGAATAATGTTACCTCAGGGCTTTGCTCAGATAGGACTTGTTGTCAGCGTGCCGTTATTTTTCTCCACCTACGCCGACGCCGATTTTTCCGTGCCTGGCGCAAGGCCCGATTAAGTTCATAGTCATCGTTCAATGGGTCACCATCAAGCCGGCAATCCCAGCGTCGTTCGCGTTGCTGTACTGTGAAATCTAACGGGTTTGCTTGGCGCAATGGCACCAGCATGTGCTCCAAATGATCAATTATTTTTCCAGTAACTGCCGTAAGTTCAGCGTAATCGGGATCCTCGCTGACCGATAGGTTTAGTGCGGGACCAAAAACGACGTGGGTACGCGTATGCCGCCCCATATGTTTCCAATCGATGGCATAATTCCACGGGTTCAATAGGCGTTCATTTCCCCAATGCGCACAAGGAATAATTGGAACGTCTGGATGCGTTGCCATTAACCTTGCAAGTCCCGTTTTTCCGCGCATTGGCCACAGCTGCGGATCGTGAGTGAGACCGCCTTCTGGAAAGAGCAGAACGATTCCACCGGCGTCGAGAATATCGCGGATTCCATCAAGCGAATCTTTAGCAGCAGAAGTTCCTCGTGTCACCTTAATTGCGTTGACTCCGCGAAGTATGAAAGCCACTCCAGGAACTGCGAAAAAATCTGATCCAGCAACGAAATGCGGTGTTCTACCTGATTTAATGATTGCTTCACCGAGAATAAGCGAGTCTGCATGGACTGTATGATTTGCAATCACTATCGCGGGACCATCGTGCGGAATATGGTGCAGTCCAGTGATCGTCAGATTCTGCACGACGTTATTTAACTTGATGATGATAGGAGCGATAAAGCGCAAGAACGGTTGTGCTTCGGGAACTTTCACGGTGGTTTTGCCTATATGCTTTACGAAACTCGGTCAACGTTTGCGTGCAGAGTACGCAACTTGGTCATGAAGTGTTCGTAGCCTCGATTAATTAGGTCAATCCCTTGAACGTGCGAGGTTCCTTCAGCCGCTAAAGCTGCAATAAGATGGGAGAACCCACCGCGCAAATCAGGAACGGTGATGTCCGCAGCAGTCAACGGAGTTGGTCCCATGATCACAGCGGAGTGATAATAATTTTCAGTACCGAACCGGCACTGTTTTCCGCCCAGACACTCTCGATAAACTTGGATATGAGCACCCATCTTGTTTAGTGCTTTCACAAAGCCGAATCGATTTTCGTACACTGTTTCGTGAACGATCGAGACTCCGTTAGCTTGTGTAAGAGCGACGACGAGAGGCTGTTGCCAGTCAGTCATAAAACCTGGGTGGACATCTGTTTCAATAGGAATCGAGTTCAGTTCCCCGCCAGGGTGCCAAAAACGAATGCCCTCATCAGTCACGTCAAATTGTCCTCCAACTTTACGGTATACGTTGAGGAAGCTCATCATCGGTTCTTGTTGCGCCCCGTTAATCATGATATCCCCGCCGGTAGCTAGCGCAGCACAGGCCCAAGATCCCGCTTCGATTCGATCTGCGATTGCAAAATGGTTGTATCCGTGGAGCTGGCGTACTCCTTCAACAACGATCGTACGATCGGTAGATACTGTGATGAGCGCACCCATCTTTTGCAATACGGAAATCAAGTCCATGATTTCTGGTTCTACGGCAGCACCACGCAACTCGGTGATTCCTTCGGCTCGCACGGCCGCTAACAACGTTTGTTCAGTAGCTCCGACTGACGGATACGGCAATGTCACTTTGCGGGCTTTAAGTCCACGAGGAGCTGTTAAGTGGAGACCAAACTCCTGTTCGTCACGAATTGCACCGAAGTCTTCTAATACTTGTAGGTGAAAATCAACTGGTCGGTCTCCAATATGACAGCCGCCGAGGTCTGGAATGAATGCTTCACCAAGTGAATGTAATAACGGTCCACAGAAAAGAATGGGGATGCGCGATGAGCCAGCTAGAAGGTCCATCTGCGCCGGGTCATCTGGCAAGTGGATCTTGCCCGGAGTAATGGTGACTATCCCAGCGTCTTGATCGTAATCAACATCGGCACCGTGTAACCGAAGAAGATCAGAAACAACATCAACATCACGGATCAATGGAACGTTGCGCAGAACAGATGTCTCTTCAGTAAGTAGAGCCGCCACCATTGCTTTGGAGACAAAGTTTTTTGCTCCGCGTACTGCAATAGTACCGTGAAGTGGCTGTCCACCAGTGACTTTCAAAACGCCTGACATGTGTTCTCTTCTCCGGACATGTTGTACGAGTTCGGTAATGTGGACTGAAGTCTATTCATTGTTCCGTCCAATCCACGAAACAAGAATACCCCGAATTGTCATTCTATTCGACTAGGCATACGACGCACCGCATAAGATGTCTTTCTTCGTAGACCAAGAACCCCAAACGGGTTGCGTCTCACAATATGGAATGGCAAGATGGACTTATGGACAATTCCCAAGGTAGCGGGGTCGGAGTACTCGACAAAGCCGCATTAGTTCTTCAAGCGCTCGAGCAAGGCCCACTAACATTAGCACAACTTGTCTCAGCTACACATTTAGCGCGCCCTACTGCGCACCGGCTCGCAGTCGCTCTCGAATTTCATCGTCTCGCAAGTCGAGATACTCAGGGTCGGTTTATTTTAGGACCGCGACTAGCTGAATTGTCCTCGCGCGCTGGCGACGATCGCCTGTTAACTGCCGCGAATCCGATATTAATTGCCTTACGCGACCACACTGGCGAATCAGCTCAACTCTATCGCCGCCAAGGTGATCAAAACGTGTGCGTTGCTTCAGCAGAACGTACTACTGGCCTTCGTGATTCCATTCCAGTAGGTTCAGCATTCTCTATGCAAGCAGGATCTGTTGCCCAAGTCCTTCTAGCCTGGGACGAGCCGGACCGGTTACACCGTGGACTATACGGTGCACAATTCACCGCTACCGTGTTATCAGCTGTCCGACGTCGTGGCTGGGCCCAATCGTTGGGCGAACATGAACCCGGCGTCGCCTCAATTTCGGCTCCAGTGCGAGGTGCCAATGGACAAGTTATCGCTGCAATTTCTATTTCTGGACCAGTCGAACGAATGGGGCGCCAGCCGGGACGCCACTATGCAGCCGCCGTCGTCGCTGCCGCTAATCGACTAACCGACCTTATCAAACGCTCTGAACCAACAACCTAGGGTGATACGATGCGCAAAACACTTCTTGTTACCAACGATTTCCCACCACGAGCTGGTGGTATTCAAACGTTCCTTGAAGGTTTCGTCTCGCAACTTGACCCGACTCAACTCGTGGTTTACGCCTCCACTCCGCCAACAGGGATGCAGTCCGCGCTGGACTACGACAAGCAACAGCCGTACACAGTCGTGCGCTATCCTGGGACGACTATGCTTCCTTCGCCGGACGTTAGCCGTACCATAACTAGTCTTATCCACCAGCAGGACGTTAAAAATGTTTGGTTTGGCGCAGCCGCTCCGCTCGGATTGCTTGCTAATGCAGCACATGCAGCTGGAGCTGATAAGGTTATTGCCACTACCCATGGGCATGAGATCGGCTGGTCTATGCTTCCGGGCTCTCGTCAAATGCTTCGGAAAGTTTTTACAGATGCCGACGTCGTCACCTACCTGACTAATGCAACGCTACACCGGCTAGCTCCATTCATCGGGGACACCGATATTATGCAACTTCATGGGGCTATCGATCCGGAGATGTTTGCCTTTGACCGGCAAGCCCGGGCAGATTTGCGACGCCGCTATGGAATCGGTCAGCACGCCCCCGTCGTCGTATGTATTTCTCGACTCGTGCCACGAAAAGGACAAGACATTCTCATAAAAGGATGGCATCAGGTGACAAGCCGATTCCCGGGAACAAAGCTTGTGATCGTCGGTAAAGGACCTTACGAGAAAAAGTTACGGCAACTTGCCAGTCAATCGCCTGCACAAACTGACATCGTTTTCACTGGTGAAGTACCATACGCAGAACTTCCCGCTCATTATTCACTGGGAAATATTTTTGCCATGCCATGCCGTACCCGCGGCGGCGGCTTAGATATCGAAGGACTCGGGATCGTCTATCTCGAAGCATATGCTGCTGGGCTACCGGTAGTTGCCGGAGATTCCGGCGGCGCGCCCGAGGCAGTAATAGATAAAGAGACCGGCCTGGTAGTCAACGGTAGTTCTGTCAATGCAGTTGTTTCGGCTGTTAGCTATTTCCTTGAGAACCCCGACGAAGCGCGCCGGATGGGTGATGCGGGTAGAGACTGGGTCGATCACAAGTGGCGGTGGAGCGACGTTGCGAAGCCACTGATTAGTCTGCTCAGCTAAAGACCGTGGTTTACCGGTACGCGAAAGAGAACGCACTCTTTAACGCAAGCACGGTAAACTACAACTATGACAGAAAACCCATTACTCGAAAAATCATTATTACCATATCAATTGCCACGCTGGGCTGATATTAAGCCGGAGCACATCATGCCCGCCGTCGAACAGGTTATGGCACGCCAACGTGCGGCGTGGGAAAAGATCGCTACCGATCCAAACCCGCCAACGGTCAAAAACACGGTTGAAGCCATCGAGCATGCAGGCGAAGAATTTGATCGTGTTTTGTCCGTCGCCTTTACCTTATTCTCTTCGCTGGGGACGGATGAGCTCAATGATATTGAGGCACAGATCGGCCCAAAGCTTTCCGAACATGAGAACGCTTACTCACTCGATAAGCGGATTTATCAGCGTATTCAAGCGCTTGATGTATCCGATGCTGATGTCGAAACCCAATATTGGGTTGAAAAAGAGTTGAAGACATTCCGTTCGAGCGGAATCGAACTTTCCGACGACGACGCCGACCGGTTGCGCGCTATTGATGCGGAGCTTTCTGGGCTACAGATCGAATATGTCAAGCGTGCTACACGCGCGATGTCTGACGCGGCTTATATAACAGATGATCCGGATCAATTAGCTGGGCTAGATGACGATAAGTTAGCTGGCTTGCGCACTGACGATGGCTCTTATCGTATTGAGCTAGCGAATTTTTCAAATCAGCCGATTCAAACTGAGATACGTGTTCCCCAGACTCGTCGCGATATCCTCGCCGCGTCGCTGTCCCGCGGTTTCGGAGAGCATGCAGAATCGGATACTCGTGAGCTCGTGTTAAAGATTGCCAAACTTCGCGCAGAACGGGCTGCTTTGCTTGGCTACGAAAGCCATGCCCAGGTTGTTGCAGCGCGCGAAATGGCTGGAGATTCAGATGCGGTTCTCAATCTGTTAACATCCGTTGCACATAAGGCTGTCGCAGCGGTTGACCGTGACTACGAAAACTTGGTTGAGTTGGCTGAAAAAGATCCAGATGCTGATGGCATTGAAGCCGGTGACTGGACTTTCTATGAGGAGCAGTTACGCGCTCAGCAAGGCGTTGAGGAAGCCAAAATTATGCCGTATCTTGAGCTAACGAATGTGGTTGAAAACGGCATATTCTTCGCCGCAAACCGACTCTACGGTATCTCATTTGAGCCTCGGCCAGACCTTGCTGGTTACGTTCCGTCAATGAAAACTTGGGAAGTAAAAGATGAGGACGGCACCACACTTGGTCTTTTCCAAGCGGACTTTTTCCGTCGCCCTGGCAAAAAGGGCGGCGCATGGATGCATTCGGTGATTACCGGATGCGAGATTGATAGGACCAAACCCGTCATTCTCAACAACTGCAATTTCCCAGAACCTGCCGACGGCGAGTTATGTTTATTAACCTGGGACAACGTTGAAACTGTTTTCCACGAATTTGGCCACGCTCTTCATGGATTACTCACGCAGACCCGGTATCGGTCCTCAGCAGGGACGAATGTGCCACGCGATTTTGTTGAGTTCCCTTCGCAATTGAACGAAATGTGGGCTTACCACCCAGAGGTCTTGGCTAACTATGCACGCCACTATAAGACCGGGGAAATCATGCCGTCCGAACTCGTGGAGGCCTTGTCCGCTTCCAAGACGTTTGGTCAAGCTTTTGCAACTACTGAGTTCACAAAGGCGGCACTGGTGGATCAGGCTTGGCATTTACTCGGTGTTGATGAGATTCCAAGTGATGTGGCAGCGTTTGAAGAATCCGCGTTAGAAAAGTTTGGCGTTTCTTGTCCGTTAGTTCCTCCGCGGTATCGATCAACCTATTTCACACATACCTTTGGTGGTGGATATGATGCCGGCTATTACTCGTATATGTGGGCCGAGGTTTTAGTTGCAGATATCGAGCAATGGTTCCGGGAAAAGACCAATGGCGGCTTCACTCGTGAAGCTGGGATGGAGTTACGTGAAAAACTCTTATCGCGTGGTTCTTCTCGTCCGCCTATGGAGTCCTTTAAGGACATCCGTGGACGTGAGCCGCGTCCGGAAGCTCTCCTGGAACGGCGTGGCTTAGCTGAGTAAACATCATGAGGGTTCCGGCAGAAAATCTGCCGGAACCCTCATTTAATTTCAATTAATGCCTACCACGGACGGTCTGCATTAGTTGCCATGTGATGAGTAGCAGAGTGCTTATCTACCCAGTTCTTGATGGAGTTAAAGGCGTTAATGGTATTCGGGTGACGATAGAAGTACGTTGCCTTGAAGCCGAATATCATACCATCTACGTGAGCCTTACCCAGAAGAGCATCAACGTTCCAGTCTTGTCCAGTAGCAATTGTCCAACCAAATGTCTTACCTAGTGCGCCACGAGCGCGGGCTTCGCTTGATTTCCGAAGCTGATCACATGTTGTATTGGCGTAAGATTCGCACGTGCCAAATCCTTGGTTGATATTGTAGTATCCGTAATCCGCAATCTTTTGCTTAGTAAGGATCTTGTCTCCGGCTTTGGAGAAGTCACTCAGAACGTTGTCCGTTGGACCGGACAACGCAACAGCTTCACTATCGTGCAAGTCGTTGATGATTGTGTTCCAGCCTACACCGCCTACAGTCTTGTAGAATCCATAAAGAGCGCGCACACCCGCAGGTTCAAGGTACTTCCGCGACAAGTCCCGTAATGCGGTAATTGAGCAGACGCTACTTTGATTTGGGCAATGATCTGGATTCTTGATATCGAACCAGACGAATGAAATATTCGCACCTTCTTTGCGCTTATCAGCGATGTGCTTCAAAATAGTTTCTGCACGGTCACCGGCACTTGTTGGTAGCCCGTCATGATCGGCCCACCAGCCTCGCCGCCACGCGGTGAAATCGATTTCCATAGCGTTGGCTCCAACAGCAATTGCATCATCTACACTTTGCGTAGTTAAAACTCGATGTGCAATAGCGTAAATAGCTCGACTATTAGCCGGAGGTGTATCTTGCGCGTTAGTTGCTGCAGTCGCACTACTTGCTGGTACAGCAACGCTGAGAAGAAGAACTAAGAATGCAATAATTGTCTTTTTCATTGCTCTATCTTTCCTACTTAGAGATACACGAAAGCGCAGGTCTCAAGTGCATCTATATACTTATGTATTTTTGGGCGAATCACTAATTCTTCGATCCCCCTCAGAATCTATGACTCGTGCCCTGACTTAATAATGACCCTAAAACATTGACAGCACAAGCCAAAGTGTCAACTTAAATAAAGTTGAAAATATTCAGCATCCTTTAAGGTTTGACAGCTAATATAGTCCTTTAGATGCTATTATTCGTACATATCAACTTAATCGTATCATAGATCATTAAACGAACACTGGATATCGGACACGTTTCATATAACAACGTGCAGTTGACAAAGTTAACGCACCGGCGCACACGGAATCGTTGCAAAAGCGGCTCTTCGGATTTTGGTGGGGTTAGGGGTAGATTGTGTTGAGGAGTCGCTAGTTGGGTTTGCCTGCGTAGCGGAGGCATCTGGTGTGGTAGTTGGTGAAGTTGGTAAATCTGTAGCCGGTTCTTTTGATGCGTTTGATGAGGTTGTTCATGGCTTCGGTGATCGAGTTCGATAGGCGGGCGTGGTGGTAGGCCAGGATCTGGTGATACCAGTTTTTTGAGTGTTCGGCTAAGTTGTTGGATTTCTTGGGGTATGAAGTCTTGGCTGGTGTGGTTGATGAGTTGATCAAGCATGGTTTGAGTGGTGGTGATGTCGGGTGTAGAAATTTCGTAGGCGTTCTTTGACACGGTAAGCGATAGCTACTTCACTATAGGGCTCTCCTAGGCGTAAGAGTGATTCGATCCGATGTTGTGTTTTATCGGTGAGTTTTTCTTGTCCGTAGACAAGTTGGCGTCTTATACGGTAGAGCGGGTTGGTTTTTCGTCCGCGGTGTCCAAGTGTTTGTTGTTGAACACGCCGGCGTACACGATCAAGGGCTTGGTTAGTTAATGTGATGACGTGGAAGTGGTCAGCAACTTGGGTAGCGTGCGGTGTGATCGTGTTGAAAACAGCCCGGTAGGTCGGGCTCATATCGAGTGGGGCATAGCTGATTTTTTGTTTCCAATAGGTAGGGAAGCGGTGAAGGAAACGGGCAACCTCAACATAGCTACGGCTTGGAATAATATCAATGGTCTGGTGGTTGGTTATATCGCGTAGCGTGGTCACATATTGGGTAGGGCGTTTGTTTAAGACGAACGAAACGTGTCTCGTCAAGACCGATTGCAGGAGTTTGAGATAAACGTTTACGATCAGCATCAAGTAAGGCCTGCCCGTAGACGGTCACGGTATGGTTAATCGTGTGCCAATCACAGCCCAGCTCGCCAGCGACTTTACTTATTGTCCGTCCCATTCCTACTTGCTTGGTCGTCCATTTAGCTGCCCTGGTCGTTAACCGAGAGTGTCTACTAGCAATGCGTTTGTCCTGGCTTGTCCATGACCCCATATCGCATTGATGGTTAGGACAATACCAGCGGTGTTTACGCCAGATCAGACCCATGGGGCGTCCGTAAACGGGCAGATCGATATAAGGAAGTCGTGGCTTATCCTTGACTCGTGCCCGTACTTTGCATCGAGGACACACCACGGTATCAAGATCTTGCTCGATCTCGATTGATTGGTGTGGTCCGAGACGATGATAAGCCACAGGCACAACATCTTTTAAAATCAGCAAACGAGCCACGATTACGTTAGGATCAGAACTGGTGAAGATAGTTTCAGGTTTTTTGCTCACACTCTAAGCATGAACTCTCTTCACCACTTTCACATCCTCACACCCCGCCAAAATCCGAAGAGCCACAAAATCTCAGGATTCGGTACGTTATTACCCTACATACGCAAAAAGTCCGAGCAAATATTGCTCGGACTTATCCGTACCCCGTACCGGATTTGAACCGGTGTTACCGCCGTGAGAGGGCGACGTCCTAGGCCGCTAGACGAACGGGGCCTACCTGATGTTTCCATCAGACGCTGCTAACCCACAGCACCACTGACGAATATCAGTTGTACGTAAGTTATGGTACCCCGTACCGGATTTGAACCGGTGTTACCGCCGTGAGAGGGCGACGTCCTAGGCCGCTAGACGAACGGGGCAAGGACACATCAATTTCTTGATGTTTCGCTGGGGTACCAGGACTCGAACCTAGACTAAATGAACCAGAATCACTCGTGCTGCCAATTACACCATACCCCAAAGTTTGGTGTGCAACCTTTCGGTCTGCAACGAATATTTAGTTTACGCACCGATGTAAAGATACGCAAATTACTGGCTCGTGAGCGTTGTCACGCTCGCACGCGAGCACGTATGGAACAAGCCAGGGAGGAACACGAATATCCCACCCTGGCTTGTTTTATTAAAAAGGACAGCAATGACTCTTTTAGAGTGTGGCTCGGAACCGCCGCAGACGCTTCAGCGTCTCTTCCCTGCCCAACAGCACAATCGAATCAACGACTGGCAAGGAAACATTCGTTCCTGTCATAGCAACGAACAGCGGAGCGAAAGCGAAGCGTGGCTTGATTTCCATACCTGCCACGATCTTCTCGTCCACAGCAGCCTTCACGCCCTCAACAGTGAAATCCGCATCGCTCAGTTCGCCAAACGCAGCAATCGCTGCATCGAGCACGGCCGGAGCCGAGTCGCGCAACTTCCCTACCGCCTTCTCGTTGTATTCGAGCTCATCAACTGAGCGGAACAAGAAACCCATCAACGCAGCCGCTTCACCGAGAAGCTGGATACGTGTCTGGACAAGCGGAGCTGCACCGTCAAGCAAACGCTGCGTTTCAACGTCGGCATCCTCATACTTATCGACTGCCAAGACGCCAGCCGAATGCAGGTAAGGAACCAGGCGGTTACGCAAATCAGCTGGGTCAAGACGACGGATGTGCTCAGCATTAATCGCCACGCACTTCTTGTCGTCAAAACGTGCCGGATTCGGATTCACGTCCGCAATATCGAAAGCGGCAACAAGCTCATCCTTGGTGAACAAATCGTTGTCTGGCGCAATCGACCAGCCCAACAGACCCAAATAGTTCAACAAACCTTCCGGAATCATGCCACGCTCACGGTGAAGCAAAAGATTCGACTCTGGGTCGCGCTTGGACAACTTCTTATTGCCCTCACCCATCACGTATGGCAAGTGACCAAAGTGCGGGGTGTACTTCGCGATGCCGAGCTCAACCAAGGCACGGTACAAAATAATCTGACGCGGAGTCGAGGACAACAAATCCTCACCACGAAGCACGTGGGTGATTTCCATCAGCGCATCGTCAACCGGATTCGTCAACGTGTACAGCGGCTGACCGTTTCCACGCATAATCACATAATCTGGCACCGAACCAGACTTGAACGTGATTTCACCACGCACCAAATCGGTAAACGTGATGTCTTCATCAGGCATCCGCATACGTAATACAGGCTGACGGCCCTCGGCCCGATAAGCAGCCTTCTGCTCTTCGGTCAAATCGCGGTCGAAGCCGTCATAACCGAGCTTAGGATCTTCACCCTTAGCCTTATGGCGCTCCTCGACCTCTTCCGGCGTCGAGAACGACTCGTAAGCGTAACCACCTTCGAGCAGCTTCTTCGCTACATCTGCGTAAATATCCATACGCTGGGATTGGCGGTATGGCGGATGCGGGCCGCCAACTTCTATGCCCTCATCCCAATCCAGGCCAAGCCAGTTCAGGGAATCAAGAATCTGCTGGTAAGACTCTTCGGAGTCTCGAGCCGCATCAGTATCTTCGATACGGAAAACGAATGTGCCACCAACATGGCGTGCATATGCCCAGTTAAAGAGGCAGGTACGCACCATTCCAACGTGTGGGGTGCCGGTGGGTGAAGGACAAAAACGTACGCGGATCTTGTCCGCTGGAATTGAAGTAGTCATGATAAGTAAAGTTTACCGCCGTTTCACGTTAGTCTGCCACAACCGGGTTGCGTAGTGTGCCAATACCCTCAACATATGCTTCGACTTCAGCGCCCGGTCCGCCCGGAATTCCGGGGGCTACTGCACCGGTGAGGATGATGTCGCCCGGTAGCAACGTGAAGCAAGATGAGACGTAAGAAACGATTTGTGGGATTGTGTAGGCCATCGCCGACGTCGATCCTTCTTGAACAACTTCGCCGTTGATCGTCAGGCGAATAGTTAAATCAGAGGTGTCGAGGTCGGTCACGATGACCGGTCCGATTGGACACGAGGTATCAAAGCCTTTCGCACGGGCCCACTGTGGATCAGTTTTCGCGGTAGAAACATCAGTCACATCGTTAGCAACGGTGTAACCAAAGATAACTTCAGCGACGCGATCTTCTGGGACATCTTTACACAAGCGCGAAATAATGATGGCCAGTTCTGCCTCGTGGTGAAGGTCTGTCGCAAAGCTCGGTTCTGCAATAGGCACATTTGGTCCGACGACGGCGGTATTGGGCTTCAAGAATGTTACCGGGGCCTTCGTAATATCTGGTTCTGGCTGGCCTTCTTGATAGTAGGTAGCACCCAAACCGACGACTTTCGATCGTGGGATAATTGGCGAAACGAGATTTGCCTCTTCCGCAGCAACGATTTCCCCGGTTGGCTCGATGCCCGAGTACATCGGGTCACCTGCAATAATTTGATAGTTGCCGGTTTCTTCATCGACGACGGCGAAACGTGGGCCTTGTGACATTGATAAACGTGCAATTTTCATACCTTAAGACTATGCCAAAATAGATCTATGCATGTTCTTTCTTCAGACATTTGGTGGCCCCGTGCGCTAGATCACTTTTATGCCGCTCAGAAGCGTTCTCAGGGACGTGTTCGGCGCCGCCAACTTGGTGAGAAAAATCCGTTAGAAGATTTCCTCTGGGAGTATTATCCGATGCGACCGGGACGGTTAGCAGTGTGGCATCCCGGCTTTGCCGGCGACGGCGAACCCTACGCGTTACTCAAACCGCCAGTTTCACTAGGAACCAGCGAACCAAAACCGTGGAACCCGGCCAGTACCAGGCTTGAGGACCCATTGGCCTGGTGGCTCCACCACGCATCCCTGCCTTGGCACGACGTGCGACAAACCGACGACGGTGAGATCGTCGTCGTCAACAACGAATTCCTCGACCACCGTACCCACGGAATCAAACATCTGACCCAACTCCACGAAATCCTTCTCACCCGCGAAGCAACTTTCGGATGCCTGGGCTGGCATGAATGGGCAATGGTGTATCGGGCTAACGAGACCCGACATGCCCTCCCCTTGCGACTCGGCGCAGAAGAGACCAACCGACTCGTCGAACACGCACACATTCGCTGTACCCATTTCGACGCGTTCCGATTCTTCATGCCTGATGCTGTTGCGCTGAATAGGGTTCAGCCTACGTACGAAACCGTGTTCGAGAACGAACAACCCGGATGCATCCACGTCTCGATGGATATTTTGCGCGCATGTATCCAGCTCGGACCGATTATTCCCGGCGAACTGTTAATCTCTGCTTTTGACCTGGCAATGCGCGCCCGCACCATCGACATGGCAGCCTCACCGTATGACTGCTCCTCGCTCGGGCTCGATCCAATCCGCATCGAAACTGCTGCCGGCAAAGCCGAATATATCGAGCGTCAGCGCGATTTAACCATTGCCGCACGTCCATTGCGCCAACAACTGCTTGGCATTCTTCGGCCGCTCGGCGATAAAATCGAACTATCTCGTCTCTGGCCACTAACCTCGAACAAAGGATGAATCATGATTGTCGCTTTTTCAGTTGCTCCAGAAGGAACCGGACGCGCAGACGGCTCAGTACACGACGCAGTTGCAGCCGCCGTAAAGATCGTCCGCGAGTCGGGCCTCCCCAACCACACCTCGAGCATGTTCACTGAAATCGAAGGCGAATGGGACGAAGTCTTCGATGTCATTAAACGAGCAACCCAAGCAGTAGAACCCTACGGATCACGAGTCTCCCTCGTCATCAAAGCCGACATCCGCCCCGGTTACACTGGTGAAATAACTGGCAAACTTGAGCGACTCGAAGCCGCGATGGACGAGCTGTAACGACCCTGATTACTGGACCGCGCGGTAGATTTCTATTGCGCCGGTTCCGGCCTTCCCTTCAATCCGCACTTTGTGTACGTCTGCGCTAGGCGCATCCGTTTGCGCAAGTTCGCTGGAGACTTTGCCTAACCCAGACTTGAGATCGAGGTAGGTAGCTGTGCCCTGCGCGATACCGGCACGAATACTGCCGACACCAGTTTTTAGGCTCACGTTATGTGCCGTCTGGCCACCAACAATCGTTGCCACAACGACGTCGCCCGCACCTGACTTCAGCGACGAGTCACCTTCGGTCGTGAGCCGTTCGACGTCGATGGCCCCTGCCCCATTTTTCACTTCCGAGCTGTCTAACTGACGGATCTTGATGGTTCCTGCGCCGGATTTAATAGAAGAAGCTGTCACCTCTCCGGCGAAGATGTCACCGGCGCCGACCTTGATTTTGAGATGTGAAACTGCAACATCTGTGGTGATTGAACCTGCACTGCAGGTGATCTCCCCACCCGTGATGTCACTCGGGAGAGTAAGGATGATTGGTTCATCGTGGTGTTCAGCAGAGTTTCGGTTCAGCCATCCGGAGTGTCCGCCTGATTTCGGTTCGTCGATGCGCACGCTGGATGCGGCGATATCGACATAGATGCTTTGCGCATCAGCTGGAAGTTCAACATGCGGCTCGGTTAGCGATTCGTCTAGTCGAATTTTGAGATCAAAGCTACGTAATGAAATAAAAGTTTGCATGAGATTCTCCTTTTAATCTGAGGTTTGGACGATAGAGAGACCGATACTGTTGTAGCGCAGAGTGTTACATGGACCAACCGGTTAACCGACGAGATGTCTGGGTACTGACATGACGTCGAGCGAGTTTTTCACGGGCTGCAGTGACGATCCAGGAATTCATTGATACCGCTGAGTCAGCAATCTCTGCGGTGATGGCATCCCGGATAGTTTCCGGGATGCGTAGTGTGATCCGCACGAGATCTTCGTCGGAATCTGGTACAGCTGTTGGTTCTTCAAAGGCTAACTCTAGGCCGTCGGTAAAGGTTTTCACATATAACCCGTGTGCTATGCCCACATCTTGCAACTCTTCGATGAGATTGAGCAGGATCTGCGATTGCATATGGTTGATCGCAGGACGTAGTGCACGTACCAGCGCAGGTACCGCGGCTTGGATATCCGGCGAAGCGAGTGCGGTTGCTGCTTCGAGTTCTTGAACAAGATACTCGGAGCTTTCTTCGGGAAACGAAATTGTGCGGTTTGGTGACTCGGTGTATTTCATAGTGTCATTATGACACCATTTATGACACTACGCAAGTGTAATCTGTGAATTCGATGCACCCCAGGCTACCTGCCCGGATCAGATCGGCGATAGACGGCATACGGAGCGCTATATAACGCTCCCGTGCCGCCTACCGCCATTTTGGAACACGGGCCAGCCAGATCTAGCCTGAATTGTGGGTTATAGGACAAAAGTTATTGATTTTGGGTTAGTAGTCGTTGCGGTAGGGTGTGTGGGTGTGGAGTTCGTTCCAGTCAAGGCCGTTGCCCCAGCGATGGTTGTTGTGGTCGGCTCGGTGTCGGGCTGCGGCTTGCTGGTAAGCGCGCATGATGTCCGTGTTGGTGGGCATGATACGCAGGATTTCGGCTGGGTTGGCAGGGTTCTCGGTGTGTAGGTAGCACCACCATGACACTGCACGGATCCGGTGATCGATACTCATACCCCGATGACGGCGCAGCAGTTCACGTAAAGGCGAGTTGATACCTCCCTCGATCTGGTTATTCATCGCTGGTAGAGAACCGATTATTTCTCCGTCATCGTAAAGATCGGGATTGAGAAACGTGAACAAATGGCCACTATCGACCAGCCTAGACAGACTATTGCCAGCCTTGACGAGCCGCTCGTGTTTATCGACTAGTTTTCCTTTCTCGTTACGGGTTTTCTCGGCCAGGAACCCAGCCCAACGGTGACGCCAAGCATAGAAGCTATCGATCCATACGTGCGCGTGTGCGGGAGTTTTCACATGCAATAGATCAACACCGATCCGGTAGAGCTGTCTGCCACATTCAGTTCGTGAGCGTGTGGTCGTGTAGCGTTTGACCTGTTGATAGGCGTGGAACGTGCAGCGTTGGACACGCGTGGAGGGCCACAATTGTGCCCGAGCTGTTGTGAAACCTGTGCCCCCGTCAGCCACGACCATACCGGGTGGTGGGATTTTCGCGAGCAGGTCCAGCCAGGCTTGGGTCGATTCACGTCTGGCCACATGCCAGGCAATCACATATTCGGGGCTGCAGGCGATCAGAATGACAGCATCGCGGCCTAAATGGATACCATCAACATGAATCACGCGGTGGGCTTGCCCATCGGGTTCGCATATCGGCCAGATCTCCCACAACACAGCGCTCTTGCGTCGGAAGGTCCGGCCCTGTCCAGGAAGTTCTCGCTGCGTGGTTTTCCCAGTCAGAACGTCTAAGAACGCACGCAAATCCCGCGAAGTGACGTCGTTATGCCAACGCGAGGTTACCTTGCATGAGCGGCAGATCCAGCGTTGGTGGCCGCATTTGTCTTTACCGTTTTTGACCATGCCTTCACCACAAGTAGGGCAGTGTTTCTTGTTCGATCTCATACCCACTAGTATGCAACCGACTTTCACCACAATTTTTCCCTGCTATCACGCGGATAACTGGCAACAAAATCAATAACTATTGTCCAACCAAAAACTCGAGTCGAAACGAGTTTCTTTCCAGAAAACCCCACCCTAGCAACGAAAAACAGCAAAACCATCAATAACAATTGTCCGCTAGCCCTGAATTGTCTGAACTGTGAACGTGAAACGCCATCACAACAGCAACCTCGACTTACAGGACTTATTTACCGAGGCCACAACCTTCTTGCAAGCGCCTATATACAGAAAAGTCCCACATCCGAAGATGCGGGACTTTTCTATACTTCTTCTTCCGACAGTGTGCACTCGATTGTGTACCAGTTACATATGCCAAACGAAATTCTGTTGATATATCAGCGTTTTAAAAGTGCGCGAGGAGGGACTTGAACCCTCACACCCGAAGGCACCAGAACCTAAATCTGGCGCGTCTGCCAATTCCGCCACTCGCGCGTGAGCCAATCTCAAAGATTGCTACCGACCTAGCATACACAGATCCAACGCGATTGCTCAAAATTTTAGCAACCGCGTTGGCCTAAATCACATTACAAACAGTTTCACTCGTCAATACCGAGTTCCTTGCGGATACGCGCTACATGGCCAGTTGCTTTCACGTTGTAGAAAGCCTTAGCAACCGTGCCATCCTTGGAAACAATAATTGTTGACCGTATAACCCCGCGCAGAATCCGGCCGAAGCTCTTCTTCTCACCATACGCACCCCATTCGGTTAGCATCTCCTTCGACGGATCTGAAGCCAACGGAAAATTGAGGTTTTTCTTCTCCACAAATTTTTCGAGTGACGCGATGCTATCCGGGGAAACTCCAATAACCGAGTATCCTGCACTTCTCAACGAGTTTTCAGAATCACGGAAATCACATGCCTGGGTGGTACAACCAGGCGTCATCGCCCGGGGATAGAAATAGACAATGACGCCTTTTTCAGCCTTGTGTAGTTCTTCCGATAACGAGACCTGCCCGCCACCGATTGTATCTAACGTGAAATCGGGAGCCTGCTGGCCTTCTTCTAAACGAGCCATAACCTTTACCTCTGTCTGTCAGCGAGCGGTATCCAGCATGAACACCGCACTTTTTCCCAGTCTACTCCCCCAGGAAGGTAGCAAGGAGATCCAGTGCCACTATCAGCGTAAAAAGAATGAATCCCAGGATCATTGGGATGAGACCAAACGTCGTCGGAAACAGCAACCCGGCTCCTAGCGCAGCCGTCGCACATAAGTTTAACGAATCCTTATGCCACCCCATAAAACCAAGTGGAATCATCAGCGAAGCAATCAAACCGATGATGATCCCGGTCGTGTTTCCACCTCCGGAGAGAATCGTCCACCAGCCAAGAATCGCCATGACACCAACGAAACTCAATGAAGCAATCATGAGCGGATGTTCGTATTTGCGCATGCTTTCTCCCAATCTCCGACGCAGATATCCTTCTGCCCAATGCTTTCTTGTTGTCCACCCTACCGTTAGTGTTCACCAGTGGCACAACATCAGGTAGCACACAAGGAAAAACTGGCACAATCAAGGTATGAGTGACATTGCATCTGACGATATGGGACCATGGCTTTCTCCGGAAGAACTAGAATTTGTTCGCAATAAAGTTCCGATGGTGTACGTCGATATCATCCCGGTACATATTGACGAAACCGGAAACCTTGAAGCGGTTGGTTTACTTCTTTCCGCGAAAGACGAGGGTATCACCCGTTCGATTATTTCTGGCAGGGTTCTTTTCCATGAGTCGATCCGTGATGCGATTATCCGACACGTCGATAAGGATCTTGGCCTAATGTCACTCCCGCAGCTTCCAGTCAACCTGACGCCGTTCACTATCGGAGAATACTTTCCAACGCCTGGCGAGGGCTGGCATGATCCCCGGCAACACGCCATTTCCTTGGCTTACATTATTCCAGTGGCCGGCAATTGCTCAGCAAATGCCGACGCACTGGACATCACGTGGTTTACCCCGCGCGATCTTCTCACCACCTCGTTGCAATCAGAGATCGTCCCGACGCATTTGCCGTTAATAAAACGAGCAATTGCATATTTAGGAATCGAGTAACTCCCTTACCGGGTAAACACGTGTTGCGCTAATAGTGGCGCAAGTTCCGTAAAAGCCCGGCCACGATGGGATATCCGGTTCTTTTCCGCTGGTTCTAGTTCTGCTGAGGTGACATCGTAACCGTCGGGCTGGAAAATCGGATCGTATCCAAAACCACCTTCACCTGCTACTTCGTATCGTAGTCGTCCCATCATTCGTCCTTCGCAAACGAATTCTCGCCCGTCTGGCAATACCAGCGCTGCCGCGCACAAGAAGTAACCGGTACGATGTTCGGCTTTGACGTCGGAGAGTTGGGCTAGAAGCAGATCCAAGTTGGCTTGATCGTCGCCGTGTTTTCCGCACCAGCGCGCGGAGAAAATTCCTGGTGCACCGCCCAACACGTCAACGCAGATTCCCGAATCATCTGCCACGGCCGCAATTCCGGTGAGCCCAGCAATCTGACGGGCTTTGATGAGCGCATTGCCAGCAAACGTAACGGCGTCTTCGACTGGTTCTTCGATATCGTAGTGCCCGACCGACTGGATGCGGTTCATGTTGACGCCGGGGAGCAACGGCCCTAGTATTTCACGCAGTTCACCGACTTTGTGTGCGTTGCGTGTGGCAAGAATCAGTTGTGCGTCTGGAGTCTCGATAGTCATCAGTTACCGTTTTCACGTGCTTGACGCTGCTTAATAGTAAGCTCTTCACAGCCTTTTGTTGCAAGATCAAGTAGGACGCCGAGTTCGGCGCGGTCGAATGGTTCACCTTCGGCGGTTCCTTGGACTTCAACAAATTTTCCAGAGCCAGTCATCACCACGTTCATATCTGTCTCCGCACGCACGTCTTCTTCGTAGGGCAGATCAAGACATGGCACGCCGTCGATGATGCCGACGGAGATCGCGGCGACTGAATCTTTGAGTACTGGCTTACCAACTCGTGGCTTAATATGCCCTTGTGCGATACCCCAGTCGATGGCGTCGGCGAGTGCAACATAAGCTCCGGTGATTGAAGCGGTGCGGGTTCCGCCGTCAGCCTGTAAAACGTCACAGTCGAGGACGATCGTGTTCTCCCCCAAGGCGCTCATATCGACGACGGCGCGCAAGGCGCGTCCGACTAGGCGGGAGATTTCTTGGGTACGGCCCGAAACTTTTCCTTTCACCGATTCACGCTGGTTACGGGTGGAGGTGGCACGTGGCAACATAGCGTATTCGCCAGTTACCCAACCTTCTCCAGAATCTTTGCGCCACCGCGGAACACCTTCAGTAAAGGAGGCAACACACAGCACTTTGGTGTTGCCAAATTCGACGAGGACAGAGCCTTCGCCAGTATCAAGGAAATTCCGGGTGATCTTAACTGGGCGAAGTTCATCGGTTGAGCGACCGTCGGCGCGAGAAAATGTAGTCATAGGATTAGTTTACCGCTGTTGTGATGTAGTACAGGACAAATGCCAGCATTTGGCGGTGTGTCAGCACTGACGTTTGAAACAAGGATTAGCAGATTGGAGCAAACATCCTAAAAGCACACCGCGAAAAATTAGGAGAATTGTACAAATATTACTTTACTAGCTTATCTACTACAGGTATAATGAATTTCACCACATTAAGATGTATCGAAAGGTTTCAAGACTATGTTTCAAAAAAACGTTTCATAGTACATATAGTTACCTTGGTAACGTTGGCGTTGGGTGCGAACGTGGGTATTGCAAATGCCTCAACTTACTTAGAAACAGATCATGCTAATCATGTACTTTATGAAGACGAAGACAGTATCGTAGTAGCAATAGATGAGTCAGTAGGGTTTCACTGTACTGACACAGGCACTGCTAAACATAGCATAGTTGCGGGACTTGTACCGCTATCTATTGGTGATCCCTACCCTCAAAATCCCGGCGCAAAGGTATGTAACGAGCACTTTATTTCAAGAGCTGACTTACAGACTAACGGGGATCTATATACTCCTCGAGTTCGGGCCTCAGTAAAGTTGGGATATTGGGCGACGTTAACCGCGGTGACCGAGATGTTGACAAGGCGAGGTCTGCCATGGCTCGGAATCACTCTTGGACTCATAGACACAGTACGAATAAGACCAGAAAATTGGTGGAATGAGACTCTGGCCATGGCTTTTACCGGAAAAATTCGAGGTGTGGAAATGAAGATCTATTGCAATTACAGCGGTGGATATCCTAGGGCCTATAAAATCCTGAGAAGAGTATGATGCCTCGTTGGTGGTTTGGTATTGGGCTGGCTATTTCTTGGACTCTCATTTTCTTGACCAGCATCAATGACACAGATTTTTGGTATTCAGCATTTAATTCGGATCTGCGGTTCTTGCTGATCGCTCCGCAATGGCTAGCAATCTATATGTTTTCCGGGAAAGCCACTAACCCAAGGTGGGCTTACTCAGCATTATCTACAGTGATCTTTTTCGCGTCTTTATTTGCTTTGGACAGCTACTACAACGTCGTCCTCAATATACGTGGCCAGAATAGTGCGCCAATGGCTATCATCGTTCTTCTTTTCCTCGTGAACTTCTTTTCGCTCTTGGCAATGGCTCGTTACGGCAAACGATATAACCACCAGCGCAAACAATCGAGAGCAGAAAAAGCTCTCGAACAGGCAGAGCTCTAAACCAAACAGCTTTGATGCGCAAAGTACACCAAAGCTGAGAATCGCGAGAACATCTTCGGGTTCGCCGTCGATAATGCCAACAGCGTTTGGACAGTGCGGTTTGGCAGCATTTGACGGTGTGTCAGTACTGACGTTTGAAACAAGGATTAACAGATTGGAGCAAACATCCTAAAAGCACACCGCGAAAAATTAGGAGAATGATAAAAATAATGGTCTACCGATTCACTCACAACATATATGATGGCGCTTGTCACACTCGCGATATTTGAAAAGATTCACGATCAGATATCCGCAATAATTTCATGGTAGATCTAGTTGCCCTGGGCTTGTTGGCATGGAGTGCGAACGCACGTACTGCCGGCCTTTGAATAGTTACGGATTCTATTCCGCTGTCTATTGGAGTTCCATATACTCTTCGGGTTTATTCCTCAGTGAGTTTAGAATACTTGGCAACGTTGACCGCAGTGACCGAGATATTGGCAAACGTGGTTTACTATAGCTTTTCCCGAAAGAATTCGGAATGTAAGCATAAAGATCTACCGTAACCATAGTGGTACATATCCTAGAGCCTTTAAAATCCTGAGGAGAGTATGCTGCCTCGGTGGTGATTTAGTGTTGGGCTGGCTATTTCTTGGACTGTCATTTTCTTGACCAGCATCAACTACACAGATTTTTGGGTTCTGCGTCCAATTCGGATCTGGAGGATGGTCCGCCACGGGAAAGCGTACACCCATCAAAGACGTAAACAGCGCAGATAACCGATATAACAACTTAGGGCCAGATGATATCTGGCCCTAAGTTGTATCTGCGTTTTATACTCGCGCAGTAGTTATTTCACTTTTCTACACTCACAGTCTTTGGTGTGCGAAGTACACCGAAGCCAATAATTCCTAGAACGACGCCGAGAACCATCAGTGCGATGCCGGCGTAGATTGCAATGGTGCCAAGTAGCCACCAGCCGTATGCGTTCAGGAGCATACCACGCAAAGTATCGCCCATGAACAAGGTCTCACGAAGATCGCCGAGCTTGGCAATTTCCGCTTCGGACATAGTGCCACTCTTCTTTGCAACCATGAATTCTCCGGAGACTTCTTGATAGGTCTTACCATCGGAGGCTGCCATCATGTGCTGCCATACGTAGTTGTTAGCGAACAAGCGTGCCTGATCGCCGGTAGTAAGTTGGGTTCCAACATGTGGAGTGAGGAGTTCTTGGGATTCTTTATCAGCAAGTCGGGCGATGCCTTCTTCGCTTGGCATATCGATGCGCTCTTGGGAGAGCTGTTCGGTAACGTAGCTATGGGCGAAGTTGCCACCGAAGGTAGCTCCCGCACCGAGAATAATAAGAACGACGGCGAACACCTTTGCTATTGCCGCATAGATTGCTTTGTTCATGTCGGTTTCCCTTTCGAAAGCACACCACTAACGATGTCCTATCGTCTTTTCATATCATGATGCAATGTACTTGATTATTACACTAAATAAAATACAATTTTCAACTACGTCATAGCGTATATAGAATTATGCGTACACAACAAAATTAAATCCGAGGCTCCTTGCCTACGAAATCACAGAAAATGGAGCAGCTTTAGATCATAAAAACATCCCTAGCTTGATCCACGTGAACTTCGCCACCAAAAATGCGATGTGCACCGACAACATTCTCATTCGCTCGCGCCAGACCGCGTAGCCAAGAAAAACCTCTACACCACGTAGGTGAAACCGTGAGAACTACGCCCCAGAAGAATTAACGACAACGACTACCGCAGGTTAAGACTTGACATACCCTTTTCGGTCAACCGAACAGCAACGGGACGCTGCGACACCTGCTCCACCCATCTACCTTCGACAAGCTCGTTGATGTGTCTATTGATAGTGGGGGTCGATTTCTTCACATACCGCTCTAAGTCTCGACGTTCCACTGCGTTCCCATCAGAAAAAAGTGCCGCTTGGGCAAGAATCCACAAAATCGTAAAACACTCAGTATCCACATCAAACGTCTTTAGATGTTCCTGAACTATCGCCAAGCGATTATACGCTTCATCTAACTGATTTAAAGCATCTCGTTGTGCCTCAAGTATGAGATCAAGGAAGAACAACACAAAATGTGTAGCCTCGCCACGATTAAGTGGATGCTCAACGTCCGCAAACTGCCTATAGTATGCGTTCTTGTTTTCATTGATACGAGCAGAAACACTCAGAGCCGTTATCGGCCACCCCCTTTCGGCAAGTTTACGCGCGAGAATAAATCTACCCGTTCTGCCATTTCCATCGTAAAACGGGTGCACAATTTCGAACATAAGATGAGAGATGATTGCGCTAATTACGTGCGAACCAGAAGGCTGGGTTAGTTCCTGCAGCATCACTTCGAGACCTTCGACTATTTTCCGCTCTGGCTGAAAACCCGTATGGATGACTTTCTGCGATGCTGCGATCACATGCACCGGCTGGGCGCGAAATAGCTCACCATCTGGAGCATCAGATCCGTCAACCTCTCCCCTCGTTACCGCATCATAAATAGCTCGAATGTCTGCAGGGGTCCGAAGTGGCAATTCTGCCAGGTCAGTAGTCAAAGACGCTAGAAGGTGAACCAGAGATGAGAGTCGGATATTCACATTTTCGTCTGCATCATACGCCGCCAGCGCCTCTTTACGCGTTGAATTAATCCCCTCAATGTCATTAGTTGCAACTGTTTCATCCGCGATCAAGAGGCGAATATAGCGTTTCATAACGATGTCCGGGAGCAGATTCGTATATTTTTGAATTTCGCTCGCCATCTGAGAAATTTCTTCAACCTTCGACATCATAGAAGCAGTAACCACATAGAACATCGAATAGTTACCAACAGGGAATTTCAAGGTTACGCATGAAGGGGAATCAATCCGCCGACGGAACTCTCCTTCGTCAGCACCAAGACCCTGGTAACTGAGCTTTTTAAGAGAAAGATACTCGTCCATACGCACCCCGCCACGCTTCCTTATTTAAAAAATGGCACGATTTTTTCAATAAGGAACATGTTATCGCATTCTTATTGAAAAATTCACCCGTTTTTCAATAAAGCAAAGGCAACGTCGGACCTCAAATACCGATCACAAACTATCTACTAAATCGTGAAGACCGCTCCAGCTTGAGCCACATGAACCTCGCCTGTAAAAACACTGCGCGCGTCAGCTAAGTTCTTCTCCGCGTTCGTCCACGGTTGAAGATGCGTCAACACCAAACGCGCAGCGCCAGCTTCAGCCGCCATCTGCCCCGCGCGCAAGCCAGTTAAATGAACTCCGCGCACAGTATCGCGGCCTTCTTCAAACGCTGCCTCAGAAAGAACGAGATCGGCATTGCGTTCGGCTTCAACGACGCTCGCCACTGTATCGGTATCTCCGGTATAGGTAAGCACGACCTCACGATCTAGATCAGGCTCTTCCGACGGGCCAGAAATCCGTAACGATAAAGTCGGGACCGTATGGTTAGCGGCAAACGCTTCAACGGTCAACGGACCAACTCGCACAAGCGAACCCGGCACAAGCTGTTGAAAATCAAACTCAGTTTCATAGGTTTCAGCTGGGTCATCGGCTGAAAGCCCGCGAGTGCGCGCCGCTCCATCACCAGGTGAATAGACTGGGATCTGCGGTAGGGCCCCTTCGGGATACCAGCGTCGATATACTTGCATCCCCACCATATCCGCACAGTGGTCTGCATGGAAATGCGATAAGAACATCGCATCAACCATCGCCGGATCCGCATAGCGCATCAGATGTCCCATAGCTCCCGGGCCAAAATCGCACACAATAGAAAAAAGACGCTCAAAACCAGTTTCGTCTTTCCCCGTAGCCTGGATTAAATATGACGACGCCGGAGAGTCTTTTCCAGACATCGAACCAGAACAACCAATAATTGTCAGTTTCACTTAAAGCTTCTCCTGTGTACTCGTACGAGAATCGATCCGTGGAACATCTACATGCGAGACATGGGCAACTTTTGGTCCCAAGAACCTGCGTGCAAGCACCTGGAAAGAATCACTCTCCCCGGTCACATTAAATTGATAAACCGGTTTTCCAGCGTCACTGGACCGGAGTATATTTTCTTCAGTTAACGCACGGTAAACGTCTTTCGCTGTTTCTTCGGCTGAGGAAACTAGCAGTACATCTTCACCCATCACATAGCCGATAGCACCCGATAAGAACGGATAGTGGGTACAACCCAAAACCAGAGTGTCCACCCCAGCAGACTTAATCGGCTCGAGATACTCCCGAGCAGTAGCAATCAACTCACTGCCAGTGGTAATACCTGCTTCAGCAAATTCCACAAAACGTGGCGCCGGAGCCGAAACTACCTCGATATCAGGAACAGTCAAAAGTGCATCTTCGTAGGCGCCCGATTGTACAGTTGCCTGGGTGGCGATCACACCAATCTTCCCATTACGTGTAGCCCGCAAAGCAGATCGAGCTGCTGGCCGAATTACTTCAATAACCGGAATCCCCAATTTCGTTGTGTAACGCTCACGAGCATCATGAAGCACTGCCGCAGATGCAGAATTACACGCAATAACCAGCATTTTAACGCCGTCTGCGACCAGCTGATCCATCACATTCAATGCTAACTCACGTACCTGCGCGATTGGCCGCGGGCCGTAGGGACAGTTGGCCGTATCCCCCACATATGTTACTGACTCGTTGGGCAGCTGATCGATAATAGCGCGCGCAACAGTTAAGCCTCCGACTCCTGAATCGAAGACACCAATCGGGGCATCGTTACGCGCATTGTTCATGGTAGTTATTTTACCTGCGCAAAGCCTTATGTCGGACCGCGCTTATCAGTGACTCTTGCCACCAGGTCACCATGGCGTAAAGAACAGCGAGCATATCTTCTTCAGTTTCAATCGGCGGAAGGTTAGATCCATCGCGCGATGACGACCCCGTGAAAATACCGGCGCGTTCATAGATACGTGCCGCATCTTCGTCGTCGGAAATTTCTAACCGCATCGATAGCACCATACGAATATCGTTCATTCCAGCCAACCACACAGGCGCGGCCTCATTCGTGATAGTTACGTCCATAATCCCATCTGGTATCGCAGCCAATGTTTCGTACATCGTCACCAAATGGTCAATTTTCGCTGCTGCAACGCTCTCTTCAGTAATCGCGCGTAATTCGGCAGCAAGTTCGGGATCTTCACTCATATCCGGTAACAGACGTTCAAGCGCATCATCAACCGGCAAATCTGGAACAAAATCCGTATGTGTCTCAGCGTCCTCATCCTCAACACGCTTCTCGATCGCCTCAAACTGGTCTTCAAACGCCGCAAAAGGATCTTCGGTTATACGCTCACGCCGCTCAAGCTCCCGATCCACATGCGAACCAAGAATAATGACGACGTCGGACGCCAACCCGCGAATCATGGCACGTTCTTCGTCATCAAGCTGCGCCTCATAACCACCGCGTACGGACATAAATGCTCGCATTAGCCCTCCTGCTCTAAGGTTGCATGGATGCCATAGGCATGCATCGCCTGGACGTGACGTTCCATAGATTCGCGCCCGCCGGTAGCAACCACTGCCCTACCATCGCGGTGTACAACCAGCATTCGGGCACGTGCAACAGTGGGGGTCATCCCGAAATAGCTCTCGAAAACCCACTGTACGTAAGTCATGAGATTTACCGGGTCATTATGCACAACTGTGTGCCACTGACGCTCAACAACGGTTTCGGAAGTCTCTTGCGACAGTGGGACGGTATGCGAATCAGAAACAGACTTAGACACCCTCTTAGTCTACGCGATTGAGCAGAGGGAGAAAACACAGGAAATCTGGTAGCTTTTTGCTCGTTATCGTCTTACGGTTAAACTATGAATCATTCTTTAAGCACCGCACTGTTAACGGACATGTACGAACTGACCATGATCGAGTCAGCTTTCGAAACTGGTCGTGCTGAAATGCCCAGCGTTTTTGAAGTTTTTGGCCGTCGCCTTCCTGGACAGCGCCGATACGGTGTGGTCGCGGGTACTGGCCGCATTTTAGAGGCGTTAGAAGATTTCCACTTTGGTGAAGAGGAACTCCAGTATCTACGCGAGGCTAACATCGTTGGCGAGCGCACAATCGAGTTTTTAAAAAATTGGAAGTTTACTGGCGATATTTACGGATACGCTGAAGGCGAATGCTACTTCCCCTACGCTCCGCTGTTAACCGTGGTGGGCACGTTTGCGGAGTGTGTGGTGCTCGAAACTCTTGTTTTGTCGATTCTTAACTACGATTCGGCAGTGGCTACGGCGGCTTCGCGTGTCACAATTGCTGCGCATGATCGTCCATGCTTGGAGATGGGCGCGCGCCGTACCCATGAATATAGTGCGGTTGCTGCTGCTCGTGCAGCAGTGATTGGCGGCTTCGTCGGTACGTCGGATTTGGAAGCCGGGCGCCGATACGGTATTTCAACCATTGGCACTGCGGCTCATTCGTTCACTCTTTTACACGACGATGAAGATGAAGCTTTCCGTGCTCAGATTCGCACTCTTGGCCCAAACACCACACTTTTGGTTGACACCTACAATATTCCTACTGGTGTTGAGAAGGCTGTAGCGGCAGCTCGTGAAGCCGGGGGCGAACTTGGGGCGGTACGTATCGATTCTGGCGACTTAGTTGCACAAGCTTTCCAGGTTCGAGCTCAGCTAGATGAGCTCGGCGCGACGACGACGAAGATCACCGTTACTTCCGATTTGGACGAATACGCAATTGCGGCGTTGAATGCCGCTCCGGTTGATTCTTATGGGGTGGGCACCAAGCTCGTAACTGGTTCTGGCCACCCGACCGCTCAGCTGGTCTATAAGCTGGTTGCTCGCAGGGATAATGAAACTGATGCGTGGATTGGGGTTAATAAGCGTTCGGAGTCAAAGATTTCACGTGGTGGTCTTAAAGTTGCTGGCCGAAAGACGGATGTGACTGGCCGGGCTACTGCTGATGTTATTGTCACGGTTGATAACTTTGACGAAGGTATTGAGTACTTAAAGGAACAAGGTGCTCGCCCACTCCAAGTTCAGCTTGTTTCTAACGGCAAAATTGCCGAGGAGTTCATGAATTCGTCAGCTCTTGGTCGGGCTGCTGAACGCCATCGTTCTTCTCGGGCCGCGTTGCCATATAGCGCTTGGCGGTTGTCTGAAGGTGAACCTGCACTGCCGACTGAGTTCGTTGACATTCGCTAACTAGTGTCGATATTCGCTGACTCGTTCTGAGGCCCGTAATCGAGATTCCTCTGGATTATGGGCCTCATTCATACAACAGAATAGCGCCATACAGAACGATAGTGCGCATACGAGTCCCACGTGTCATTATCCGCCAATCCGGAACATCAGCAGGCGGCCGAACAGTAGGCATTGGACGAGGAAACTATTTCCTTCCCACGAACCAGCGTTGGAGTTGCGCAATCCGGGCTTCTATTTCTTCGAGCGAGGCACGTGCTACTTCTGGCCCACCACACGCATTGCGCAGATCGGTATGAATAAGAGCGTGTGCCCTGCCAGTTTTTGCCGAATATGCCGCCACAATTTTCGATAGTTCCTGACGTTTTTCTCGACGGCGGCGGGAGTTCATCACCGGTGCAGGCCCAGTCGCCGGACGCTTAGCTGCTTTGCTTTGTTGATCTTGCTGGTGTTGGCGCAACAATGTAGCAACGTCATCGGGTTCAAGTAAACCAGGAATTCCGAGAAAGTCTGCTTCTTCATCCGATCCTACTTCAGCCCACGATCCAAAATCGTCACCGTCAAAAACCACCTTGTCGAAAGTGGCGGCGGCAGAAAGTGCTCGATAGCCAGGACCTTCAAGATCGTCAGAAGCCTTTTCTTCCTGGTTAGCCTCAGCTAAGGATTCATCATCCCAACCTTGCTGTTCTTCATCTGAGGCCGGTCGATTCAGCGCATGGTCTCGCTGGGCCTCCAGTTCTCCTGCTAACCCTAACAAACGCGGTACAGACGGCAGGAACACTGAAGCAGTTTCGCCACGTTTACGCGAACGGACGAAACGCCCAATAGCTTGAGCGAAAAATAGTGGCGTAGAGGCAGACGTCGCGTAAACACCTACGCAAAGCCGCGGGACGTCAACACCTTCGGATACCATTCGCACTGCCACCATCCAGCGGCTAGTACCGGCAGAAAACTGTGCGATCTTGTCGGAGGCAGTGTTGTCATCCGAGAGCACCACAGTTGTTTTTTCGCCAGTGATTTTATCTAGAAGTCCAGCGTATGCTTTGGCGGTTTTATGATCGGTTGCAATAACCAATCCACCAGCATCTGGAACACTACGGCGAACCACGCTCAGCCGTTCATCAGCGGCCTTAAGTACTGCTTGGATCCATTCGCCACTTGGATCAAGCGCAGTACGCCACGCTTGCGCGACCATATCTTTGGTGAGCGGCTCACCAAGAGTTGCCTCCATTACCTCGCCGTGCTTAGTTTGCCACTGCATACTTCCGGTGTAGGACATAAACATCACCGGACGGACAACAAAGTCACGTAAAGCTTCAGCGTAACCATACGTGTAATCCGCTTTGGAGCGGTAAACGCCTTCCTCATCTGACTCATACGTGACGAACGGAATCGAGGAGGTATCCGAACGAAATGGCGTACCCGTTAAGCTCAACCGATGCTTAGCTACCGAAAAGGCGGCTCGAATGGCATCCCCCCACGAGAGGTTGTCGCCACCATGATGGACCTCGTCGAGAATCACCAAAGTCTTCCGCGAGGCGATGCGTTGCCGGTGGAACATCGGCGCACGCGCTACCTGAGCGTAGGTCACACAGGCACCATTAAAGGATGCCCCAAGACCGATATTCGAATTGGCGAAATCAGGATCTAGCTGCAAGCCAACTCGAGCTCCGGCTTCGGCCCACTGGTACTTGAGATGTTCGGTTGGTGCAACGACGACGACCTCGTTAATAATCTTGCGAGACATCAATTCCGTAGCTACACGCAAAGCAAATGTTGTTTTTCCAGCACCCGGTGTTGCTACCGCCAGAAAATCTTGCGGCATAGTTTCAAGGAACTGTTCCAATGCAGCAGCCTGCCACGCACGCAACGATCCGGCAGTTCCCCACGCAGCTCGCCGAGGAAATACTGGGGAGAGATTTTCTGCAGCAGATACTGACGCAGAGTGCGGGGAGTGTGCTGAGCCTTTCAGCTCAGGACTCATTGGCCACCTCCGCCGTTACCGCCTTGTCCAGGAACGTTCGGACCGAATGGCCAGCCGCTACCTATATTGCCCATCTGCTCGTATATAGCTTTACAAGTAGGGCAAACGGGATACTTATCGGGGTTCCGAACAGGAGTCCACACTTTGCCACACAATGCAACGACGGGTCCGCCTTCAACTGCGGACTGGGTGATGCGATCTTTACGCACGTAGTGTGCGAAACGTTCATCATCTCCAGGAGCTTTTTGCTCCTCAGTTTTTTCTAAAACAGCCGTTGTTGACGAAGGATTTAGACTTGGAGCTTCTGGAGCGCCAGGCTGTTCCGGTGCTGAGTATGGATCTGAAATAGACATACTTTTAGTCTAGGACGCACCTCCCACAAAGTCTCATTCACAGTGCGTGAGCTATCCCGTATGTTGAATCAAATACCTGAAAATACTGGCAAATAACAAAATAACGAGCAGTACCTCCGTACTGCTCGTTATTAAAACTCGCTAATTATTTAGCAATTGTTCACTTAGCAACAGCCTTCTTCAAGGTTGAGCCAGCGGAGATCTTCACGCCGTAACCAGCTGGAATCTTAATCTCTTCGCCAGTGCGTGGGTTGCGACCCTTGCGTGCTGCACGCTCGGTGCGCTCAACGGACATCAGACCAGTGATCTTCACTGCTTCGCCCTTTGCCAATGAGTCAACGAGAACAGTCTGAAGAGCGGAGATAGCCTTGTCAGCATCAGTCTTGGTGATGCCAGCTTCTTCTGCAATCTTTGCAATAAGTTCAGTACGGTTGAGGGACATAGTTCTTCCTCCAAATCGAAGTGGTTCGAACGGGCTGTTTAGCCGCTACCTAAAAATTTAGCTGATATTAAGCCAAAAACTCGAATTTTCACGCGTGTTGCGCAAAAATGATAGAAAAAATCACTATCAGCGAGCACTATTTACCACATTTGTCACATCAGTAACACTATCTCTTATTCGTCAAGCGCGAGATCAGAACATTAAAATCAACGAGACCAACAAAATCTTGGCAATCATTCCCAGAGCAAAGAGTGCCGCATATCCGCTTTCAATGCGCTCGTCAGTCACCTTCGACGAAGCAAAGGCCAAGATCGCAGGCTGACCCAAAATTCCTGCCATCGCGCCCGCCGTACGTTGAGCCGATAATCCGAGTAACTTACCTGCTAAACCAGCCAAGCCAACGACGATGATTGCAATAAGAGCTCCCAGCAAGCCGCCTTGTACACCTTTAGCAGTAAAAGCAGTATCTACGAAAGCAGGTCCTGAAGCGATACCAACCGCGGCTAAGAACAACAGCAAGCCCAGCTGACGAATCGTGAGATTGGCTGACAACGGTAACTGCCACACGAGTGGTCCGGTCCGATGCAAGTTACCAAGGACCATTCCGACCAGTAGCGGTCCGGCTGCTGCGCCCAAACTGAATGTGGTACCACCTGGCAAGGAGATTTCAATCAACCCAACAAGCAAGCCGACAACTAGTCCGATACCCATGCCAACGGCGTCTACCTCGGAAATTTTCCGTTGCGAATTGCCAAAATAATCCTCGATAGCCGCTTCCTCATCGCGAGGATAAACAACTGCGATCCGGTCTCCCAATTCGAGTCGAAGATCATCTGCTGCTAAAAGCTCTAAATCGCCACGATTGACTCGGGTAATCATGGCGCCGAAATTCGCTGGAAGATTCAATGAGGCAATCGATCGGCCCGCCAGGTTTTTGGAAGAAACAACGAAGCTCCGGAAGCCCACAATAGACCGGTCATCAGCAAGGTGTTCGTCTACTTCCGATCCCACAGAATCGACTGCGACATTAACGTCATCAGGCAAACCCACGACGACAACACGATCACCAGGTAGCAACACCTCGCCAGGGCTAACCACGCGCTGATCGTCGCCTCGACGTAGATACGACATGCGAATGCGCTCTTCGTGCCAGCCCGGCACTTGGCGTAATTCAATTTTACGTTCCACATTTGCCGTAACAGCGGAAAGCTGTTTGCCAGCGAGCGATTCGGTATCGTTCTTCCCCGGCCAATTACGAGCAACTACCAAAGAAACAAAAATAATTCCGAAAATCACGCCCATCGGATAGGCCAACGAATACCCCACCGCTGGGACTTGGTTACCAACTGCTGAGGTAGCAGCTGCCAAGGCAGGGGTGTTCGTCGTCGAACCAGCGAAAATACCGACAGAAAAGTCGTGATCAAACCCGAGTAACATTCCGCCGATAATCGCTGTTAGCGCACCCATGATCAAAACCCCGATAGAGGCGATCATGAGTTTAGATTGACGTACCAGATCAGCGAAGAATGTTTGTCCAGCACTCAAGCCAACCGTATAAACGAACAGTGCTAGTCCGAGGCTTTTAATCATCCCCATCGAGTCGGCAACTTCAGGCACTGCATTGCCGATAGCTAAACCCACAAACAAGGCGCCGGCGGCTCCTAAACGTAGCGGGCCAAATGGAATCAGGCCCACAATCGCACCCAACGCGACAACAAAAAATACTGTCATTAACGGTGATTCTAGAAATAGAGCAGTCACACTGCGACCTTTCGAAAAAGCGCTCAGCGCCACATTGTGTTATGAGTGGTACAAATAAACTTTACCAAGGATTTTTGAGATGATTCGACTATGGACTTTCTTGATTCTCTTGCTCTGATCGGCACTATTCCTACGTTTATTATTTATGCCGTGACGATTGGGCTAATTGGTGCCGTGTGCGTTCTCACGCTATACAAGACGAGCAATAGATCACGTTTGCCGAGATTTAGTGCGACTATTGTTGGTTTGGTCGGAGCACTCATGGGCTGGGGATATTTCTTCGTCTGGCCCGCACCATTCCCCGGCCTTGTTCCTTGGCAGATCTTCATTGCTGTCTTTGTGCCATTGGCCGCTATCATCGGCATGTTCACGATACGCGGTCGGCGTATCGTCCTTGCGCTATTGGCTATCGTCGGAAGTGCCAATACGTATTTGGTTGCGAACCTCACCTATGAAGAATACGCCTCAATAGGTTCTTTCTTTCCCCATCACATCACCGAAGAAATGTCCTACCAGCAATTCTTAGACCGGAAAACGCCCCCAACAAATGGTTCGCGCGACATCGGTGCACTGGTCACAATCCCGCTAAAAGGTACCGAGTCAGGTTTCGACGCACGTGACGCTTGGGCATACGTCCCGCCTGCTTACTGGACCCATCCAGCGATAGATCTCCCCGTCGTTGTCCTACTTCATGGCAATCCCGGATCACCTCAACGCTGGTTTGCAGTAGGTGATGCCGCCATACCGGCAGATCGCTATCAACGTGACCACGACGGAATTTCACCGATCGTCGTATCAGTCGATGCCACCGGTTCATGGGCCGGAGACCCCGCATGTGTTGACGGACCCGATATCAAAATGCAAACCTATCTCGGGCACGATGTTCCACCATTAATCAAGGAACGACTCCGAGTAGATCCTCACCAGTCGCATTGGACGCTTGCCGGCCTGAGCTACGGCGGTACCTGTGCACTCCAAGTCGTTGCTAACAATCCTTCAGCATACGGCGCTTTCATTAATCTCTCCGGGTATGAGGCTCCGGAACTACGCAACCATGAAGAAACCGTCGATACGCTTTTCAACGGCGATGAACAAGCCTTCCAGGCAGTCAATCCGGAACATATTTTCCGACAAGCAATTGCCGACGGTGATCAGCGATTCCGTGGCATCACTGCGGTCTTTTTGAGTGGCGATAGCGATGTGCGTGCCCGCCGTGCCCAACGCCTATTGTCTGGCCTTGCCAAGGAGGTAGGCATGGATGTTGATTCGCGTATTATTCCCGGCAACCACGGGTATGGCACATGGCGGCGCGGCTTCCAGCAAACCTTCGAAGAAGCAGCTAAACAAGGAAAACTCCAATAACGATAAGGGTGAGACGCGAATTGAGAACCTCACCCTTATCGTTATGGTTTAGTGCGCATTAGCGAGCGCAGACCACGATGGTTGCCCGCGGTGCGAACGTTGCGCACATCGCGCTGCACATTCGACGACGACTGCACAGACGAAGATTGCACGGGCAACGCCGATCGCGCGACTCAGCTTTCTCCGAAGCCGGTTGCGATCAGCTCAGCGATGGCCTCCACTGCTTGTTCGGCGTCGCTACCGGTAGCACTCAGCTCAACTTCATCCTGTCCTCGCACACCGAGTGCAGCAATATCTAGTAACGACGCTGCATCGGCAGTTCCGCCATCAAACGCGATCGTGACGTCAGCCGCGAACTTACCGGCGAGATCGGCTACCTGCGCAGCTGGACGGGCATGCAATCCCATAGGGTTGGCAATCATGACTGTGCGTACCACGCCTTCTACGCCACCCGATGTATCAGCAACGTTGCGTTCGACGGATTCTTCTGCTTCACTGCCCGCGCCATATTGCTGGATCTGGGTAGCTTTGGCTTGGTACGCACCACGGGCTTGCTTGAGCACCTCAGCAAGTCCTTTGCCTCCATTAGCACTGACCATTGCCGCGAGTAGCCCCTCAACAAATGGTGCATCGGCCATGACAACGTCATCGGGCTGGCCAAGGAATTCCAGTGCCACATCAGTGGAGAGCACTGCCGAACCTAAATCGGTGAATACCACGACACCGGCGCCGGTGTTCACCGACTCGATTGCGGACATGATGGCCATCGCATCAGTGCCAAATGAGCCATCATCTGTGCCAGCAGCTACCGCCACATTGATTTTCTTTTCTGGCACCATTTGCAAAGCAAAATCAACTGCAGCTTGTGCTAGCGCAGGTGAATGAGAAACGACGACAATTCCAACACTCATTATTCTCCTAAAACAGCGATACCAAGGGCGTCAACGAGCAAGGCTGCCGACGCCGCCCCTGGATCCATATGTCCTTGGGAACGCTCGCCTAAATACGATGCTCGACCTTTTTGCGCAATCATATTGACAGTCTCGTCGCGCCCAGTAAATGCAGCTTGGCGGGCGGCACTCATCGCATCCGAAAGCTGCGCATCAACATAGGCCTCCAGGGTGTTTGCTACTGGAATCAACACATCAAGCATCGTCTTATCTCCAGCGTCTGCCTTGCCTCGCGAGCGTACGCCGTCAACACCAGCGCGAAAAGCCGCAGCCAAGGTAGCAACATCGATTTCATCGACGTCGCCAATTTCTTGGCCAAAGCGCAGAAAGAAGGTGCCATAGAGTGGCCCGGATGCTCCCCCAACGCTCGAGACGAGTGCCACTCCGGCAGTTTTGCCAATCTCTGCGAACGAATCAGGATCAGAGCTAGCGAGCTTTTCTACAGCAACGGTCATACCACGAGCGATATTTCCGCCGTGGTCGGCGTCTCCGATTGCTGCGTCGAGTTCGGTGAGGTGCTCTTTGTTTTCTTGCATTTTTTGGGCTGCTATTTCGAGCCACTGCCGAACCATCGCTAGGGTAATGCCGGTTCCGGTTTCTTCACGTTGGCGATGTTCGGGGGCAACGGTGGTCGATGACGCATCCGTTATTACGGCACTGGTTGCCTGCACAGTTTCTTCCACAGTTTGTTGGGTGGCAACGTTTCCGCCATAAGTGAGGGCTGGTGTGGCGACAGGTGCGTCCCACAGACGCAGGATTTCCTCGTCGGCTTTCAGGACGGTGAGTGAGCATCCGGCCATATCGATTGAGGTGATGTAGTTGCCGACGAGGTTTCGCACAGTCTTAACTCCGCGCTCAGCGAGGAGCTGTTCGACTTCGTTGTACATGAGGTAGAGCTCGATGAGCGGGGTTGCCCCCATGCCATTGAGCATGACGATTGCTGGGGAGTCGGTGAAGTCGAGGTCTGCGGTGATAGCGTCGACGAGTTCGGTGGCGATCTCACGTGCGCTCATCATGGTGGTTCGACGCCGGCCGGGTTCGCCGTGGATTCCGACGCCCATTTCAATATCGGTTTCAGGTAGGTCGAATGATGGTTTTCCGACTGCAGGGAGCGTTACTGAGGTTAGGGCTACACCCATAGAGCGACCGGTGGCGATGACCTTATTGGAGAGTTCTTTGACGCTGGCAAGGTCTTGGCCTTCTTCAGCCGCGGCGCCAACGATTTTTTCGAGCAGGACGGTGAGTCCTACCCCGCGTCGTCCTGCGGTGAAGGAGGAGTCTTCGACGGCAACGTCGTCGTTGACAACAACGTATTCGACGTCGATGCCTTCGCCTTGAGCTAGTTCGGCAGCCATCTGGAAGTTCAGGACGTCACCGGTATAGTTTTTAATGATGAGCAGGGTGCCTTTACCGCCATCCGAACCTTTGATAGCGGCAAAGACTTGATCCGGGGTTGGGGAGGTGAATATTTCGCCAGCTACTGCAGCATCGAGCATTCCTGGGCCAACGAAGCCACCATGGAGTGGTTCGTGGCCTGATCCGCCACCAGAAATCAGTGCGACTTTTTGGGTTGGTTTCCCTGCTCGGAAGATGACGCGAGTTGCCTTGTCTATACGCAGTTCAGGGTGCGCGAGTGCCATTCCGGCTAGCGCCTCATCGACTACTTCTGTTGGATCGTTGATGAACTTTTTCATGCTGTACTTCTCCCCTTTGAGACTATGTGATGCAGCTTTCATTCTTCCTTAGTCTGGTGTGTGGAGCAAGTGTCGTGGTGTGCTTATCGGCAAGAGCGTAAAAGTAGCGATAGTCTAGAAGTGATAGATCTTTTCATATCGACGAAGGAATGCAGATGGCTAGGCGTACGAGCTCTCCACATTTTCTTGAGCCAGGCACTTCCACCGAGCGAGCGTGGGATTCGATTGTGGCCCAACCTGGTGCACGTAATTCAGGTATCCCCCATTCGCTGGTCAAATACGGTATTGGCGCGTGGTCATTAATCGGCGTTGGGATCGTTATTGCCACTGTTGTCTATCTTTTGAGCTCTATCTATCAGGTTTTCCTCGGTATTTTCTTAGCTTGTGTGCTCACTGCGGTGCTGTTGCCAATCGTGGACTGGTTGAGCCTTGTTATGCACCGGGCGCTGGCGACCGCTTTGGCGATTATTGGCGGATTTGCAGTTTTTGGTGGACTTATCACCTACGTTGTCTCTTCCGTTGTCAATGAATGGAATGGTCTTGCGAGCCAATTCTCAAACGGTGTCAATAATATTATTGAGATGTTGACCGATGGCTCACTCCCGTTTAAAGTCCACCGCTCAGAAGTACTCGACGTCGTCACAAACGCATTACGCCAGGGCTCGCAATACGCTCAAGATCACGTTGGTGATATCGCACAGACAGTGTTATCAAATGCTAGCCAAGTTGCGGTCATTTTCACGGTGGTTGCTCTGGCTATTTTTGTCACGATTTTCTTGCTCGCGTCAGGAAATTCAATGTGGCAGTGGTTCCTCGATCTTCTCCCCAAGTGCAAGCAAGAGCGTATCGATAAGGGTGCGCGTGCTGGCTGGGAGGCTTTTTCTGGCTACGCTGCCGGCACAGTTATTATTGCGGTCACGAATGGCGGATTGTCGTTTATTTTCTTGTGGTTCTTGGATTTACCTCTGGCCGCTCCGCTGGCTGTGTTGGTGATGCTCGGTACGTTCATTCCGCTGGTGGGCGCACCGACGGCGATGCTGGTGGCCATGTTTGTTGGCTTGGCTTCTGATGGTTTAACGATGTTTATTATCGTCGGCATCGGCATCGCTGCTATCGGCCAGATCGAAGGTCATCTCTTGCAGCCACTGATTATGGGGAAGAAAGTTTCAGTCCATCCGGTAGTCGTTGCTGTGGGTGTAGCCGCTGGTGGCTTCTCTGCCGGATTGATTGGTGCAGTGATCGCGATTCCGCTCATCGCTATCGTGTGGTCTGTATATAAGACGTTGCGCATTCCAGAGTTGGAAAGCGCAACGTCTTAAGGTTCAGCATGCCTGTTTAGGAACGCCACCATATGTCATTTGGCCCTACTGGCGTGACGCGCTTGTGCTGTGCACGTGTCCAGCGTTGTTCTAGTTTGGCGACGATATCAGCAGGTATTTCTTTCCCTTCCAAATAATCATCTATCTGGTCGTATCGAATCCCTAATTCGTCTTCATCTGTTCGCCCTGGGTTGTTATCGAGTAGATCAGCAGTCGGGACTTTTTCCCATAGGTGCTGGGGCGCTCCGAGGTGGCGAGCCAGTTGACGTACCTGGCGCTTGTTGAGCCCGGCTAACGGCAAAATATCGGCCGCTCCGTCGCCGAATTTTGTGAAGAAACCGGTGATATTTTCTGCCGCGTGGTCGGTTCCGATAACCAGTAGTTGATGGTCGCCGGCGATGGCAAATTGGGCAATCATTCGCATACGGGCCTTAACGTTACCTTTGTTGAAATCAGTGATCGGTTCGCCGAGCCCGGTTTCGTAGGCGCCACGCATTGCTTGGGTAGCTTCTTTGATATTGATGGTGACGGAGCAATCTGGCTTGATCCACTCAACGGCCGCCGTAGCATCACTTTCGTCAGCTTGGATGCCGTAGGGTAGGCGCACTGCGATGAATTGGGCTTGGGCTCCTTGTTCGCGTAACCGTTCAGCTGCAAGCTGCGCTAGACGTCCAGCGAGGGTGGAATCTACACCGCCGGAAATACCTAAAACAAAGCCTTGAGTGTGCGTAGCTTTGGCGTAGTCACACAAGAACTTCACGCGTTGTTCAACCTCAATGACCGGATCGATAGTTGGCCTGACACCGAGTGTAGTGATGATGTGGTGTTGCAAATTTTTATTCATAATCTAACTCTACCTACATATCGTCTGTGTGACGTAAATGTAATCTCACCAGTTGAGAATAGTTATCATTCACAATAAGGTTGGATTGTATCAAACTTGCCATTGGGATACTTAGAAATTCACATCTACTGAACAAGTTAGACAGGAAACCGCTACATGAAATTAGCGAAACTACGCCTAGCGATATACTCGGCAGTCTCCGCATTGCTACTGAGTATGATCACTATTCCCGCGTACGCCTCGGAACCGACCATTACTTTTGAAAATGGACACACCGACGCGTTCTATATCGATTCGACGGGCGGGGAACTCAAGGTCTTAGTCAATCACGGACTCTCCAACGACAAATACGACCCGAACAACGTACAATTCAACATCTCCTCACTAGCCTACGGCGATTATTCCGATGAGATGTCATTCCTCAATCGCGGCGCAGTCGGCTACTACACCAACAGCTGGGATTTAGAAGAATACTTCGAACCTGGCTGGTCCGCTCCAGCATACCGTGAGAACGGGTTTCGTTCGATGCGCATTGACTTTGAGCGCGTTGACGGGCCGGGCTCAGTAGCCCTTGTCGGAAATAGCTTTAAGGAAGGAGACCCGTTAGGGACCTTCCTCGTACCGTCGAACAATTTGGAAAAAGTTAATGATTTCATTGAGCAATTAGAAAATGAGGAAACCGCCAAAGCAGCGCGTGAAGACTACACGGTTCAGGGTATCCCTGGCGGCACCTACTACGTCGAGCCAGGTGTCAGCTTGCCAGTTTTCGGCCACCAGCACGCGCACTGGTTTTTCACCGCTGCTGGCACTTACAAAATCACTGGTCACGCAGTTGGCGTAACTCCGGAGGGACAAACCGTCGCCTCAGAAACATTCACCACGACCTTCAACGTTAGCAAAAGCGATGAGGACTCCCCTTCAGCATCCTCAACTCCAGATGCAGATTCCGATGATCAAGTAGATGAAGACTTGCCGACTGACGAATCCGAAGATGCTATCGCACAACCTGTTTCTCCGGATTCCACCGATGACGAAGACGACGATGATTGGGGTGAAGAAGACGATGACGAAGACGACGCCGTCATCGACAACACCGAAAAAATTACCGACCGGGACATTCTTGACCAGCCCATCACACTTAATTCTGGACACACTGATGGCTTCTTCATCCTCACCGATGGACCAAAGCCACGCCTAGTCGTCCGCGAAAACTTCACCTCTTACAAAGGAGCCTTGCGCAAGCCAAGCAGCGTCACCTTCCATCTATCAAAAGACTTTTACGAGAAAATCGATATGAACGGCACGTTCAAAGAAGGCGCTGGATACCACACCAATCGAAAGCTTCCAGGACTCGATCCATTTTCGCCAGGCTGGTCAGTTGACAACTTCTCCGGCCACGGCTACAAGAATGTTGCCGTAAAGTTCCTTTCTATCAAAGGCCCAGGAAAGATCGTACTGGCCGGAACTCCGCTTATGGACTACTCGCTTAATCCAGTATTGAGCACCAAAAGCCCATACCTGACCGAAGGCGCAGAACTTCCGGTTATTGGCCACACCCACGGTTTGTGGATTTTCACGAAGTCGGGAAACTATGATTTCAAGGCCCAAGTTGTTGCGACCACCCGAGATGGCAAAAAAGTAACTTCTGAACCAGTCGATTATCACTGGAAGATTGATAAAAACGAAGAAGAAGTGCAAGCATCTGGCGACGTGGATGCGGATGAAACCGAGCACGACGGCGATTCAGCCAACACTGACCAGCCTGCCGACACCGATGAGTCCGATGACGACTCAGGTTGGGCGGAATTAAAGATTATCTCCTCATCGCCAGCTATCCACGCCGGCGACAAGATTGCGTACAAGGCAACGAATCTTCCTGCGAACAAGAAGTTTACGTTGATCGCAATGCCGATGACCAAATCCGAACCGACAACGCTTACCGAAGAAGTCTCTAGCGATAACAACGGAACTATCTCAGCTAGCGCCACCTTGCCAGCAACGCTTAAGCCTGGAAAATACCTCCTTGCATTAAACAAGTTCGGCACGAAAAATCAAGAAACAAATGTTTTCTTCACCGTCGTCGAAAATGACTCGCATCCGCTCCTCCCAGGAGAAAACCTCGATACCGACAAAGACAGCGGTAGTGACTCTGGCAGTTCCAGTAACACTGAAGCTGATAAGGCAGTTCGAGATTTCGTAGAAACTCACGAGCAAGTCATCATAGATCACGGGCACCTTGACCTCTTCACTGCTATTGCACATGAGGGGAAACTTCTGCTAGTCGCAAAAGACGGATCCACCAATGAGGAAATTCTTCGCAACCCAGCAGACATCTCCTTGCGCATCCACAACAATGCACTTGGCGATCTTCCTGACCGTATTAAGGGAGATATCGCTCAACGCGGATACTACCTCGATGCTGGTGGCATGAGCCAACAAGAAATCCTCTTCCCTGGATGGGATACGTACGGCGTTAAGCCAACATTTGGGCCAACTGACATCATCATTAAGAAGGTCAAAGGCCCCGGAAAGGTATTCCTGTTCAACTTCAAACGGACCGGTGGTATCGAACCCGCATTCACTTCTGGTAAATACCAGATGGAAAATGGCTCAACTATTCATCAAGAAACGCCTAGCCATGTCCACACCAACTGGGTGTTCACCAAGCCAGGCGAATACTCAATGGAAGTTCAAGCGCGCGCAATTCCAACCGATGGTGGCGAACCAGCACTCTCCAATGTCGCTACTTACCGTTGGTTCGTCGGTGATACCGATAAGCTACCTGAAGATTCAAATGACGCCGACAGCAATGACACCAACGCAAACGGTAGCAACGAAGATACAGCAGGCAACAACGCAGATGGCGCTCCCTCTGGTGATTCAAAGCCAACAGCTCCAAAGCCGCATGTTTCTCTGGCGTCCGGAAAGCTCGTTGCGACCGAAGGCGAAACCATCACTATTCAAGCCCGCGGTCTGACCCCGGGCAGCGCGGTAGATTTCTACCTTCATTCCGAGCCGCAGCTTCTCGCAAAAAACGTCGTGGCCGGCATGAACGGTATTGCTTCCGCACGCGTCACTGTGCCACAAGCACCTGGACTACATGAAATTATCGTCACCGCGAAAGATGGTAATGAGCTTGCAGTCATGATGTTTGAGATCAAACCAAAGTATCCAAATGGCGTCATCCCGAATGCTGGCGCTCTCAAACCAGGTGCAGGCAAAGCAAAGCCACGTATTGAAATCAGCAACGGTCACATCGATCTGTTTAACGTCATTGCCAAAGACGGACAACTATCGGTAACTGCCAAAGATGATTCGCATGGCGAACTTCAGCTACGTAATCCAGCTGATGTATACTGGCGCGTAAAGAATAATGCGCTTGCTCAGCTTCCTGGTGGAATGCCAGCTGAACTTCCGACAAGTGGTTACTATCTCGATCAAGCTGGAAATAGCCAAGATACTCTCCTCTTCCCTGGCTGGGATACCACTGGTGTTAAGCCAGACTTTGGTTCGACCGACATTATGTTCACAAAGGTCGTTACCCCAAAGGATGGAAAGGTCTTCCTCTTCTCCAATGGTCGTACCGGTGGGGTGGCCCCAACGCTGACCTCGAACTCTTATGAGCTCACTGATGGATCAACTATTCGTCAGGCAGCACCAGCTCACGTCCACACCAACTGGCTATTCTCCAAGCCAGGAATCTACGAGATGGAAGTCAAGGCTGTTGCCACACCTGTCAATGGCGGACCACAGGTTGAATCAGCGCCAGTGACCTACACATGGTTAGTTGGGGATGAAACTGTCGCTCTTGGCAAGGTTACTGAGCAGATCTCTGGTCAAAACACTCAGCAGCCGCAAGCTAAGGATTCTCATACGGAGACTCCACAGGGTGGCTCAGACTCGACTGGTTCCAACTCAGCAGGTTCCACCTCTATTGGTGCTACAAACGGTTCAACTACCGGCGGGTCAGGCTCGGCAAACAAGCCAATGGCTAAGTGCTTCCCGAAGCAACAAGGCGGCAAGGGCGAACAGACACTCCTTCCACAGGTAAAGGACGACCGCACGGCACCAGGCAAGTGGGTAGACCCATCGTCACTCACGTTTGCTATCGGTGGTTCTGGTCAAGCCACGACGAACCAAGCAATTGGCTCAATCGGTTCTGGCTCCCAGGTCTGGATGATCTCTGCTACCCAAGTAGAGAATGTCCCATGGGTGGGTGCTAACACCCAAAACCCAACCTTCTTGGAAAAGACGAAGGGCACTGCAACATTGTCCCTCACCTCATTCTCCGGCCCTGGAAAGATGGAAGTTTACACCTCGGGCAATTTTGGTAAGGTTGTTGGCCAAAAGTGGTTTACCGGCAACGGTAACTCGGGCTCCGGTTCAGTAACCCTCAAACCAAATAGCCACGTTCACCCGAACTGGGTATTCGACAAGGCAGGAACCTACAAGGTCGGCATCACCATGGAAGCCGAAATGAAGGACGGTAAGAAGATCTCTGGTACCACTACCCTGACGTTCAATGTGGGTCAAGGTTCGGGAATCACCAGTGGACACTTCGATCTCGGCCCAACGGTTGGAGCTGCCGGTTCCACCACTGTATGGCTTGATGCAGATGGCAATCCATGTACACCAGATGCTAACGATCTTGCTGCTGCAGGATTGGCAAAGACCGGTGTTGAGAGCACTCTCTACGCCTCTGCCCTATCGGCAACGCTCATGCTCGCCGGTATCGCTGCCGTCATCTACCGCCGCAAGCTCAAGCGAGCATAACGCTTCACAGCTAAGCGCATAAGTGTGGGCCCGGATTTTCCGGGCCCACACTTATGCATTTGGCAAGCGCGTTAGTTGCTCAATAAAAACTAACGCAAAAAGTTACATGCTTTTCATGACAACTTGCTGATCTTCCATGGTTGCTGCACGCCAATGAAGGCCTTCGCCATGCTTGCCAACCCACTTACGGACCATCGGGCACATGGCAACAATTGTTTTGCCAGCGACAGCTGTCTCGTTTAAGGCTACCTTCACCAAAGTTCCAGCCAATCCTCGTCCTCCAAGTTCTGGACGAACTTCGGTATGGAAGAAGATACGCTCATCTCCATTATCCACGTACTGGGTGAACCCAGCGACATCTGATTCGTCGTAACGAATCGCAAACCGGTCTTCATCTTCAATAACTTCTACTGCTAGGCCATTCTTATCTGTTAGTTGTTCTGTCATTATTTTCCTTCCAAAGCTGGTTCAATTACTTAAAAACGGACATCTGGACGCGCAATAGGTTCTGGGTTGTTACGCGACTTAATCGTCACCTCTGGCAAAACTGGAGCTGGGATTCGTGCTAGACCTTGAGGATCGTGCCCAATGTATCCTTCTGTTTTTCCGTAACGCTCACTGTGTTCTTCCCACGCGTTACGCATGTCCTGCAGTTCGGCCGAATCGCGTGCCAGGAAATTCCACCACATAACGATTTGTTCGTTGAACGGTTCGCCACCAATAAGCACTGTTCGAGCAACTGTGTCACTTGAATTGCGGATGCGCAACCGAGTTAGTCCGATACCGGTATAAGCCAGCTCGGTACGCTCGATCTTGACGCCTTCGACGTCGATCTCCCCCGAGTCAACGAGCAAGCCATGTTCGAAATCCGGATTGACATCGAGGACAATCGTCGAGTGCGGCTCAACAAGAATCTCAGCGCCTAACAGTGGTGTATAAGTGGGGACCGGCGACGTCGAACCAGCAAGTCCACCAATAAAAGTTCGCACCTGACCGCCGTCGACCGCGACGACTGGCGGAACGTAATGGTCGAACCGCCGCTCGCCGTGACGGGCACTATCCGGCAACGCCACCCACAACTGAACCCCGTGCAAAACGGTGGTGTCCTGCGTCGACACTTCCGAATGGCAAATTCCGTTGCCCGCAGTCATAAAGTTCGCTTCGCCGGGCTTAACAACAGCGTGATGATCGCCCGAATCATGGTGGGTAATATTGCCTTCGAACAGCCACGAAACGGTTTGCAGGCCGGAGTGCGGATGCGGAGCAACATCCATTCCGCCAGTATCTGCCACATTATCTGGACCATAATGGTCTACAAAGCACCAGGCACCTATGAGCGAACGTTGCCGTTGCGGCAAAGTTCGGTAGACGGTCATTGCTCGAAGTCCTCCGAGGGGGACTTCCCGCGAGGTAATAATTTCAACGGCTGCCCCATCATCACAGTGCGGCGTCTGTTCTGGTCTGACAACTGGTGGCTCGTTTAGGGTGTTTGTCATATCCTCATTGTGCCACGTTTGATCAAAAAATGGTAGAAAATTTGACTATCTTTCAGTGTTAGCGAACGACCACAAGTATGAAACATTGATACGGCAACTCTGCCCTATCTCATACCGATCTTTCGACCAAGCTACGAGCGTACCGATTTGCGTCTCGACGTAAACAATAAAATGCGAACGCACATAGACGCAATCAAGCACTTGTCCAACGCTTCCATATACCATGTGTTCTTCACTGGGCCGAAGCTCGATCATCGACGGTGGAATCACGACTTCTCCGGATAAACGCTCTAATACTTTATCCGGCGCAATCAGTGAAACGTTGGCTGCACTAAGAATATTCGGAATACCCATTAGCTTAGCTACCGTAGCGTTTCGCGGGCGAAGGTAGAGATCTTCGGGCCGCCCTTCTTGCACAATTTCACCTTGATCAAGAACGATGATCCGATCTGCGACAGTGAAAGCGTCGGTCATGTCGTGGGTGACATAGAGTGCAGATAGTCCCAGACGATGCACTTGACTCAATAGCTCTCGGTGAATATCTGTTCTAACCGTCGATTCAATATGTGCTAAAGGCTCATCTAAAAGAAGTACTCGGGGCCGGCGGACTAGAGTTCGGGCGAGCGCAACACGTTGAGCTTGCCCACCAGACAGAGATGCTGAATCCCTTTGAGCTAATCCAGAAATATTCAACGATGACATCACAATATCGGCGATATCATGGCGTTGCTTGTCCGTAAGAGAGCTGTCATCGAGACCAAATTCAACGTTCTCTCGCACACTCATATCGAAAAGTGTGGCACGTTCTAGCATTATCCCAGTTGGCCGCCTTTGGGGCGGGAGAGCAATAATATCTTCGTTATCAATGACGACATTTCCTGCTGTCGGCTGAATAAACCCCGCAATGGCCTGGAGCAAAGTTGTTTTACCCGAGCCAGAAGGACCGACAATAACAACCACCTCCCCGTCGTCGACGCTGAAGGAAATCTTGGCGAGAATTTCGCCAACACACACGTTATTAAGAGATAAACTCATGTTCTTTTGGTTCGCTTTCTTCCCCGCTGGCTCACAACTAGCATCACGCTTCCAGAAACGATTAGCAAACCACCGATACTCCCAATAAGTAACGACGTCGCTAACAGTTCACCGAGGTTCCCATGCTCGGCAAGACTGATCAAATCAGTCGATGATACCGAAAGATACGCTGGCTGAACGAATGCTAGCGTTGCTGTTTGTGTCAAGGTCAGACCAAAAAGAATCGCCACAAGGGCCGTCAACTGACCTTTCATATGTCGCATAATCAACACCAGAATTCGTGGTTTAATCGCACCACCATCACGTGCTACTTGGACGAGAGGCCAGAATCTTCGGGTTGTTACAGTGGCAATAAAGTACGAAAAAGGTAGCGCTAAAGTCAGATAGGCAAGTATTACGGCAATAATTCCACCACCCAAAGAATACCCTCCGACCAACGCCGGAAATATAGAAAATCCAGCGACTTTGATAGAACTGCGCAAAACCAGTGTGAACACCAGCCCCACTCCGATCGGAGCGTAAAGGAGTAAGAAGACCATAGCGGATCTCACCAAGGTGATATGCGGGCCACGGTTGATGGCAAGCCACAAGCCCACAACGACCGCGATTGCAGTTACCGCTAATGAAACAGCCATCCTAATCCCTATTCGTGAAAGGAAATCGGTTGGAGCTCCAGAAAAATCAGCGTGGAAGATCATCGTCGCCACTAGGTAGAGGATGACGACGCTCCATACTAGCTCTACAGTGAGTAACCATTTTCGAACGTCTGCGAAGAACGTGTGACAGAATTGTTTGGCGAATTCATGAGGCGCGTCTGGAGCTGATGTTAATCGCGGAGATCCTGTTTCCCATCGAGCACGTTTTGCAACACCCCATGAGGTGATAGCCCCGGCTATAGCCATGAGTCCCGTAAGTATCGCTAACTGATGGGCACGTTCACCGACTGTGAGCGAATTGAGGGCCATATTAATGAACAAATGCTCTCTTCCGCCATAAACAGCTCCCGCAGAATTATCTGAGACTAGCCATAACGATGCCATCACTAGCCCACCGACACAACCGATGAGAATGCGCGGAAAGAAAAGCTTACGCACAACCTTCCACGAAGAACTCCCTGAGTCAGCTGCAGCCATGATTTTTTCTAGGGTGATGCGAGAGGTAACGATAACACAACTGAGGAAGCAAATCGGCACGCTGTAAAGCGCAAAACTGACCGCTAAAATCCAAGGTGTATACGGGTCAAGAGAAATAGGTGCAATAGTCAAAGCCGCAGCAATTGCCACCGAGGGGAAGAGAATAGGTACACAGGCGGTAAAAATAATAACGAGCCGATACCTGAAATTTGTTCGGTAAAAAAGTGCCAGAAGAGCACCCAATATGGTAGCTGGAATTGCGCCGCCTAAAGCTAAGCCCCACGATCGCAGAAGCGGCCCCACACTGCCATGCGGATACATGACGTTGGTGGCAAAATTTTCCATGAGATGTTGGCGAACATCTGCACCACTATCAAGATCTTCCGTATATAACGGGACACGAAGAGTAGTTAACCGTGAAGCAAGATTATTCGGTAAGTATAAAGATATAGGATTTTGCCCCTCAGCTTGGGTAAGCACCCGTTGTCCGGAATCAGAAATAGCATATTGCAAGAAATCTTTCCCGGCTTGAGTCCGTCCGCGCGCTAAGACGGCTCCGGCACCAATTTCATATCCGGTACCGTCAGAAGGTAGAACTCGTATGAGTTCGCCAGACCACACACGCTCGATTGGGCAGTATGCCTCGAATGTGACGGCAGCGTCTACCAAGCCCCGATGCACTAGTTCAGCTGGTACGGTTCCTGAAGCGGTGTAAACAGTTGTGGCCTCATGTAAGCGACGGTAAAACGATTGTGGCTTGTTGAGTTCATAAAGAACTCCCAACATGGTTGCCGCAGTACCCGAAGAAAACGGGAGCGGTAGAGCCAATCTATCCGGATAATTAGGCAGCTCTTGCCATGATCGTGGAATTGACTTGCCGTTTGCTACGCAAAACGTCAAAACTCCGCCGTATGTTCCCACCCAGCTTTTAGTTTTCATCGACTCCGGAATCATCTGAGTATCTAAGCCATGCTCAAGAAGCAACCCTTCTCTTTCAGCTAGCACGTAGGCTTCTGCAGGTCCGCCTATCCAAACGTCAAACTCAGAACGTTGTTTTTCAGATCGGATGTGGCTCAAGGCTTCCGACGTCGGCATCCGAACCATTTGGGCACTGTGACCTGTTCGAGTCACGTAGTCCTCTACAAGAGCTTGGCATGCGACTTCGTTATTCGAGCATAACACCATGACATCTGGGTTGAGCTCTTTATTCCACACGAACGCAGTGAATACTATAAGGACAACACAAATACCTATGATCAGACGAGGCATCATCGTGCGCACCCAAAGCGATTTCATGTTCTCAGTATAGAAAATTGAGGGCTCACCTCAAAGGTGAGCCCTCAATTATTATCAGCACACAGGACAATGATTATTTTTCACTAGCCTGGTTTTTAGCAGTGTGCTCTTCCATGAGACGTCGCTCGTCCTTACCAACAATCCACATAAGGATCAAAGACAGAACGACAACGACTAAGAGCACTGCGAACGTAACATCCCAGCCAAAGTAATGAATGAGAATTCCTACTCCAGACGACGCCAAAGTTGCACCGAGTAGGTATCCAAACAAGCCGGTGAAACCAGCAGCAGTTCCGGCAACATTACGCGGCGAAAGATCGATTGCTTGCAAACCGATCAGCATGACTGGACCATAAATCAAGCCCCCGATGACGCCAATGAGGACGTAGAAGATCCAAAGTGGAGCGGTGTTTGGAATAAGCCAGTACAGTGCGATAGCTACGCCAACGCCAGCTAAGAAGAGCAGGCCAGCACCTGACCGCCATCCCTTGAAGACTTTATCCGATACCCAGCCACAAAGCAGAGTTCCGACAATACCAGCACCTTCGTAAATAGCGAAACCGATGATACCTTCCTTGATATTGACACCGTGAATCTCCTGGGTCAGGTAGACCGGAATCCAATTCAAAACACCATAACGCAAGGTGTAGACGAAAACGTTAGTGACTGCCAAAAGTACGATAACTCGATTAGTTAAGACATGCTTGAAGAGCATGTCTTTCCAGCTCAACCCTTCGGTATCGACGATTTCAACCTTAGCGGGATCATCGCGGTATTCCTCAATTGTTGGCAAGCCAACAGCCTCTGGACGATCGCGAATGAGGAAGAAAGCAATAACTGCAACTACCAAAGCTACGATCGCTGGAGCCCAGAAAGCCGGCGTCCAATCAGCTTCGTCTGTTGCGAAAGATCCGAGTGCCCAAGCTGCGATGAGGCCGACTCCAGCACCACCAACGTTATGAGCGCAGTTCCAGATAGATGTTTTCCATCCACGCTCATTCGTCGAGAACCAGTGGACAAGAACACGCCCTGATGGTGGCCATCCCATACCTTGGAACCAGCCGTTAATGAACATCACGATGGCAAATAAACCAACCGATGCAGACAAGACCGGAACGAAGGCGATGAGCAGATTCATGACAGCGGAGAGCGCTAAACCAAGGGGAAGGAAGTACCGTGCGTTTGCTCGGTCCGAGAGCATAGCCATGAAGAATTTGGAGAGGCCATATGCGAAAAGAACAGCGTTGGCAACAATACCGATACCGACGGTGTTCATCAGATCGTGCTCTTGAAGAATTGCCGCAACTAGTGAGACATTGTTACGGATGAGGTAGAAGCCCGCGTATCCAAGAAAGATACCCATGAATACTTCGAACCGCATACGTTTATATACAGAATCCACTTTGTTTTGTGGAAGGGGGTCAGCTTTGGGTGGGGCCGATAAAAATCCTAGCGGCCGAGATTGCGCAGACATTAAACCTCCGAGGATCGTCTTTGATAACTCTGTACCACTCATAATAAAAAGATGGCGGTCACAACGAAGCCTCGCAAGGTAACACTTGGTAACAGGTTGTTACCAAGTGTTACTAGTATCAAGCGAATAGCCTTGGCCACGATGGCTACGGATACATCCAGGATCCACACCGGCTAACTCCATATGTTTTCTCAACCTATAAATTGTGGTCTTAACCATCTCTCGACCGCCACTTGTGACTCCTCCGCCCCAGGCAGTATTCACAATGTCTCGAGTGGGGACAACATCATTTGCATGCCGAGCGAGTTTACCTAAAATTGCTACTTCAGCATGACTTTCCGTGATTAAAATGTCGTTATACCATGCACGATTCGTTTCCAAATCAACCCGCAACGGACCAATGTTGACTATCTGTTGTTCGGCCTGCGGTAGAAATCTACGCACGATTGCTTGGGCCCGTAAAGCCAGCTCGCGTGGACTAAAAGGTTTGGTGACATAATCATCCGCGCCAGCTTCCAAACCGGCAATCCGATCGGACTCGTCACCCAGCGCTGTTAAGAGAATGATCGGGGTTCGTATGCCATTCGCGCGCATCCGGCGAGTAATATCGATTCCTGATCCGCGAGGCATAAGAACATCTAAAACGACCAAATCGTAGTGCTGGTTTTGTAACAGCTTCCACGCTTGCGATGGTGAAGTCGCACTTTCGCATATAAAATCTTGAGTCTCGAGCGCAAACGTTACGATTGAAATCATTTGAGCTTCATCATCAACAACTAGAGCACGTGGCTTCACTCTTTTTCCTCCCTAGGGCTAGCAGGCAGTATAACGTGAATAGCTGTGCCTTGTGTTGAGATGGAGTCCACAAGTATACGACCATCGTGGGCTTCTACGATTCGTTTAGCCACCATCATCCCGATGCCGGTTCCCGGTCGACGTGAGGATCCAGTACGAAATGCTTCAAACATGTGCTCTTGATCGTCGCGTGAAATACCCTCACCATCGTCTGAAACGATGAGCTGTGCCCCACCTCCTTCTGCATTATTGACGCGCACAGTAACGGTTGCTCCGTTCCCCGCGTGCCGTGTGGCGTTATTGACCAAATTCCACACAAGTTGGCGAATAAGAGCTGGGTCGGCATCAATCGGAAGAAGACCTCCTGCCGCATCTACATGGATCGGCACTGATGAGATGCGGCGCATTTGCCGCGCCGTCTGCGCAACGACTTCTCGAATATCTACCTCTTGTCTCTCTAGAGGCAAAGCAGCTTTGAGTTTTGCATCGATGAGGAAGTTCTCTGAAATGTTGATCACCTGGGTCGTATTTTCGGTGATGGTGGTGACAAAGGTGCGCTGTTGGTCGGTCAGTGGCCCTGCGAGGCCTTCGGCAAGTAATTCTGCAGCTCCGTTGATTAGTGTAAGAGGAGTTCGGATTTCATGGGATATGATCGCAGGACGTTCGTTGCGGGTGTCTAACTCTCGTTGTAGTTCAGTGACCTTCTGGGACTTTTTCCGGATAATGAACGTTAGGGACATTATCACGAGTGGTGCGAGTAAAATCGCCACCATGGCGAGGATCTCCTCGGCTATCATGCTCATACCACTATGGTAAAACACTCCAGTACTTTACGATTGTCCTGGGAAATATTGTCGATATATCTCAGCCAACATCGCGCCAGCTGCCGGGTCTGAGTTGGGCGGGTGTACCATACGAAATTCACTTCCTCCGCCTGCGATGAATTTATCGCGATTGACCACCATAATCTCATCGAGCGTTTCGATGCAGGAAGCAAAGAATCCTGGCGTGACGACGAGGATATTCTTCGCGCCTTCGTCGGGCAGTTGCGTCATACGCTCGATAGTTGCCGGTTGTAGCCATGTGCCAGGACCAAATTTTGACTGGTAGGTAATTTCACTTGGAATATGGATTCCACGATCCTTGAGTCGGCTAAGGATAGCGTGTGTTGTGGCTTCGCATTGTTCGCGGTAGCTTTGCGGTTCATGAACTTTTCGTTGTGGAACTCCGTGGTATGAAAACACGAGTTTGTCAGTTGGCGAGCCCGCTGAGTCTGCGATGCTTTCGGCTATTGTTTCGGCGTACCAGCGCACATATGCAGCGTTGTCGTACCAGGCTTGTGCTCGGATGATTCGCGGCGCACCTGATTGTGATTCGACGATATCTATTTGACGCCAAATTTCAGCAACCGTTGACGGCGCGTATTGCGGATATAACGGGATTACAACAAGTTCGTCGACGTCGAGCTCCTCGATCGCTTGGGCGATGGACGGCTGAGTGTAGGTTGTTGCGTATCCGACTTTGACGTCCTCAAGTTCGGCGGCGAGGTGTTGCGCTTGGGCTTGAGTGTGAATGAGCAGCGGGGATCCTTGTTCGGTCCAGATGGATTGGTAGACGGGTGCGATCTTCTTGGGACGTACTCGTAACACGATGTGGTTGAGGATTGGTTTCCATAGCCATCGTGGCATATCGACGACTGCGGGATCGGAAAGAAATGTTTGCAGGAAGGCTCGAATATCCTCGGGGTGTGGTGAGGCTGGAGTTCCCAGGGCCACAATTAAGCATCCACGTGTCATAGCTTGTAGCTTAACGTCTCTAACTTACTATTTCATTTCCTGTTGTTACATCACTTTAAAGTCAGCATCATACTTTCTGCTAACCCACTATTGTTCCACAACCTATTTAGTGAAATATTTGATAGTTTATTTTTAAACAAAAAGGGAGTACAGTAGAGGACACGGCATAAACCACGATGTCAGGAGAAAGAAAATGACTACCTCAACAATGGTTCCAGCAGCAGATGAAATGATGCGCGTCCTAGAAGAATGGGGAGTCAAGCGTATCTACGGTCTTCCAGGTGGATCACTTGATTCAACAATGAACTCAATCCACACCTACCGTGACCACATCGACTACATCGGTGTCCGCCACGAAGAATTCGGCTCCCTCGCTGCCGTCGCTGAAGCGAAAATTACTGGACGCATCGGCGTCATGCTCGGCTCGGCAGGGCCCGGCGCAGCCCACCTTGTTAACGGCCTCTACGACGCCAAGATGGACAACATCCCAGTACTCGCCATCGTCGGTCAAGTACCAAGCTCACGCATGAACCTCGACTTCTTCCAAGAACTGCCCGAAAACCCGATGTTCGCTGACGCAACCGTCTATAACCGTACCATCATGACAGCCGAACAACTTCCCCTCGTTATTGACACTGCTATTCGCACCGCCTACGCCAAGCGCGGACCCGCCGTCGTCGTCCTACCAAAAGACTTAGGTTGGGAGAAAATCGAACAAGGCGCCTACCCAGTATCTGCCAACGTTCAATCACAACAAGATGTCACCTACAATATTCCAGCGGAAAACATCGAGAGGGCACTCGATATTCTCACCTCAGCTAAACGCCCCGTGATCTATTTCGGCCAAGGCGCACGCAAGGCTGGAAAAGAACTGCTCGAAGCTGCCGACATGCTCGGTGCACCGCTCATGTCCACCTACCTCGCTAAGGGAATCATCGCTCACGACACTGAGTCTTACATGATTTCTACCGGACGAGTCGCCACCAAGCCTTCAGTTGACACTGGTAGATCGGCAGACGCCGTCCTCTTCATCGGAACCAACTACGAATTCGGTGAATTCTTCTTCCGCCCGGACGCAACTTTCATCGACGTCAATATCAATCCGATAGTCCTTGGCGCACGCCACGCAGCCAAACTCGGCTTCCAGGCCGACGCGCAACAATTCCTCACCGCACTCATCGAGGCCGGCCACAAGCGCGGCCTGACCAGCACTGATACTCCATGGCTGGCAGCAGCGAAGGAAAATCGTGCACAGTGGGAAGCATGGATCACCGAACACACCACCGACGAATCCCCAATCCGTCTAGAAACCGTATTCAACGAGATCAACAAGGTCACCACGGATGACGCACTGTTCGGTATCGACGTCGGCAACGTCAATATCGCCTCGGCTCGCTTCTTAAAGATCAACCCTGGCCAGCAGTTCACCACGTCCCCGCTCTATGCGACCATGGGATACGGCCTACCAGCGGCAGTGGCCGGATCGCTGGAATACCCGCAGCGCCAAGCGTGGAACCTCGCTGGAGACGGCGCAGCTGCGATGGTCATCCAAGGCTTAACAACTGCCACTGAGCATCATTTGCCGATTATTTCAGTCGTGCTTTCCAACGAATCGTTAGGCTATATTGAAGCCGAGCAAGACGATACCAACCAGCCGCATTCTGGTATCAAGCTCTCTGGCCTTGATTTCGCCAAGATTGCCGAAGGCTTCGGCGTCGCAGGCATCACGGTACGAAACACCGACGAGCTCCGCGCCGCACTGGCCAAGGCAAAGGATACAACCGAGCCGATCTTGATCGACGTCAAAGTAACTAATGATCGTTTACTGCCAGTCGAACAGTTCCCACAATCACGCGATGAACGCATCGACTTTGACGAGTTCCGGGCCGCATACGACGCCGAGAAGCTCGAACCATTCGGTGAGATTTTGGCTCGTCACCAGGCCTGACTAGGTACAGCAAACTTCGTGTGGTGCGGAAACTGAGCGGTCGCCGCACCACACGGACCCACCTTGTAACACTACATTGACACAAGAATGTTCCCAACATACAATTCTTGTATCAATTAGCTATCACAAGGAGGTATTGCTGCCATGCTTGTACCACACACCGGATCGATTATGTCTCTCGTATTGATCAGTGCAATTGTGCAACTAGGTCTGATAGTTGTTCCACTGATCACCCTCGGAGCATGGTATATTCACACCCCACATCGCAAGCTTTTCTTCAAGCGACTCCCATATGCGCCAAAGTTACAGACAACAATCCGAGGTCTAGCTATCGCTCGAATTATAGGCTTCATTGCTGGCATACCAGCAACAATTATCTTGCTATCTTTCATAAGGATCCCCGAGCTTAGCTATGCCGCACCATTTACTATCTACACTTCGGTTTGCCTATTTACACTCATAGTCCACATATTCACGTTCAAAGCTGCACATGACCCGGGGCATAGCGGTCTCGAGCGCCGCACTCTTACCCAATACGTAAACCATCTTCCCAAAGTAACACTCATAGGCACTCCGCTCATATTGTTCATCCTCACCGCGCTCTACCCTCTAATACCAGTTCTACCTGACGATTCCGGCTCTGTTTCTTACGCGCCACCACTTGCAGCATTTGCAGTCATCGGCGCACTAATGTTCACTTCTTTACTTACTGTCGCACTCACACAGATTGTTGTCTTGCGCCCACGAAATTCGTCAAATTCTGAGCTTGTTAGCCTTGATAACATTGTGCGCCGCAGATCTATTAACGAGCTCATTTTCGGCTTAACTGCAGCTACCTCGGCCACTGCTCTTGGTTTATCAGTACGTGGAGCTCATCATGCATTCGGTGCATTATTCTTACGCCCCACAGTCTTTATTAACACAGGCGCGATGCCGAGTTCGACGATACTCATCATTTTGGCCACTGTTCACACCATCGCAGCGATCATCAATATCGCCATTTTCATCATTGCGTTGGCTCGTCAGTTCAATCCGGGGATCGGCGTTGATCGATGAGCGTAGAGCTAACCATTGACCCAACACTCTCAATCCCGGCACATGAACAACTAACAAATCAAATTACCGGTGCGATACTTTCCGGAAAACTTCTCCCAGGTAGCCAACTCCCTACTGTGCGCGCACTCGCTCGCGATCTTGGCATTGCTCCCGGTACTGTTATGCGCACCTACAATTCCTTATCCGACGCCGGATATATCACCACGGCTAGAAGTAAAGGAACGATCGTTAATGGAAGGAAAAATAACGACGCCGAGCTCGCCCATCACCTCACCCGTCTAACCCAACACTACCTAGCTGAATTGCATGCCTTCGGCTTTACCGAGAGTGACGCCATCGCCGAATTAGCCCGATTGAGCGGCACTGAAGCATAATTTTCAGCACATAGCACAACAAATTGGTGCACACTCAGCACGGTTCTGGCAAAATGCTTCACGGTACACCACTTGGGGCAGCAGGTGAGTTACGCGCCGCAGAGGCAGTGAGAGCGTCGTTGTGCCTATTTTTCGTATTCCATTTATACGCACAACAAGGAGTGCTCATGTCTGCCCAGAAGGCGAAGTTCGCCCCCACCGGTACTGGTCTCTACCCGATTTTCGTTGCCATCATGGCTGTTGTTCTCATTTTGTCCAACATTGGCGCTTCAAAACCAGTTACATTTGGCCCAATCTTAACCGACGGCGGATTCTTTCTCTTCCCGTTCGCCTACATTATCGGCGACGTCGTCTCAGAGGTTTACGGATGGAAGGCCTCGCGTCGAGCAGTCATCGTAACCTTCGCACTCTCGATTTTCGCCGCATTGTGCTACTGGGTGATGATTGTTCTACCAGGAGCTGACTTCTACGATGGCCAAGAGGCGCTAGTACGCACACTCGGACCAGTATGGCAAATCGTTGTAGCTTCCCTGTTCGGCTTCCTTGCCGGCCAACTCTCCAATGCCTTCACCATGGTCCAGATGAAAAAGCGATCGGGTGAGAAGATGCTCTTTGGCCGAATGGCCGCATCAACGATCGTTGGAGAATTCGTTGACACACTCGTCTTTTGTTCAATTGCCGCACAAGTTCTTGAAATTCCAGACGTTTCAACGTTCCTGAACTACCTGTTCGTCGGTTTCACCTACAAGACTGCCGTGGAGCTCATCTTCTCCCCGATCACTATGGGAGTTATGAGTTTGGTTAAGCGTGCTGAGCCGGAGTATGGCGTTCAGGGATGATATCGAGTGGCGGGTGCGCTGCGCGGAATTGATTCACCGGCGCATCCGTCCCGTAACCCAACGCGAAACCAGTAACAAGAGCATACTCAGCTGGAATATCAAATAGCTCATCAGCTGGGCGACGCCATCCGGCAAGGACTCCGAGTGGGCACGAATCTACACCGTGAGCCTTAGCTGATAAGAAGATTGTTTGGAGCATTAGTCCAGCATCGAGTGCTGAGTATGGCAAGAAGTCACGGTGGATAAAGACCAAGCCCATCACTGGCGCACCGAATGCTTCAAAGTTGCGGCGCATGTGCTTTCCGCGAGCCACCGTATCGTCTCGTTCAATACCTAGGTGGCGATACAGATCGACTCCAACTTGAACCTGGCGCTCTCGTAAATCTTCAGGATATCGAGCGAAGATGTCGTAGTCACCGTCGATATCGGGAGGCGTTTGCGACGCTTGGGCAACAGAGAAAGCATCGAATTCACGCAGATAGGACTCGCGTAACTTTTTCGTCGTCTCACCAGTGGCGAGCGCAATCTTGTATGCGCGCGTGTTGGACCAACTTGGCGCCCAGCGAGCATCGTCAAGAATACGATCGAGGATATCGGCCGTTATTTCAGTAGCGTTGAAATCACGGGTTGTTTGGCGAGATTGAACTAGCTGAGAAAAATCATTCATGCTCCTCATCCTACAAGGCGCACTCGTACCCGGCTAGACTAAAATCATGACTCCTTCATCAACGTTCCGCCTCCCGTCGACCGTCCGCCCTGGCGATAAAGTTGCACTGCTTTCGCCAGCTTGGGCAGCCCCAGCTTATTTTCCAGAAATTCACGAACAAGCGAAACAACGGATTTTGACTGAACTCGGGCTAATTCCCGTTGATTTTCCTACTACTGTTACCATGGGTGCTTCTCTTGCCGAGCGGGCAGCCGACGTTAACGCTGCTTTTGCAGATCCAGATATCCGGGCAATTTTCACCACCATTGGTGGGGATGATCAGATTCGTTTAACGTCATTGCTTGACCCGCAGCTTGTCAACCATGATCCCAAACCGTTTTTTGGATATTCGGATAATACGAATATCTTAAATTGGTTATGGCGAAACGGGGTGGTTAGCTTCCATGGCGGTGCCACTCAAGTACATTTTGGTTCTGGACCTAGTATCGATCCAATACATCTATTAACGTTGCGCGGAGCTTTGTTTGGCGACGACGTCGTTCTGCCGGCAGTTACTGAGTCGGAAGACTATGGGGTGGATTGGTCTGACCCACGGGCACTCACGGACAGAGTCCGCCGTGAGGCAGCGATGCCAGTGGAGTTTATCGGCAGTGATCACATAGTACGCGGGGCGACGTGGGGTGGATGTTTTGAAGTTCTCGATCAATTAGCGATGGCTGGGCGGTTGCCAGATGCCGGTGAGCTAGAAGGAAAAATTCTCATCTTAGAGACATCGGAGATTATGCCTCCACCAGATTATGTGGGACGGTGGATTCGCGCGTTTGGCGAACGTGGATATCTCAGCGCAGTTGCCGGTTTAGTGTTTGCCCAACCGATCGTTGATGACCGAGATGCTCCCGCCCCGGACTATGTGAAGGAGGCTCGACGCATGGGGTATATGGATTACCTGTTGTCTAACATCGCTGCCTACCGCGAAGATCTTCTTGTGGTTATTGGCGTGCCGTTTGGCCATACTCGTCCGCAAGCTGTCCTGCCATATGGCGGTGAGATGACCTTAGATCCACAGTCGGAAACTATCACTGCGCATTTTGCCCGGTAACCCTCAACCAAGCTCCCCCTAACTTCCAACTGTCGCTATGTTTCCGATAGGGTTAGCCTGTCTATATAAACTAATCGGTATAAAAAACGAACACATAAAACGAAAGTGTCGCAAACAATGAAACGAACGATAGTCGTCTATTCCACCGTTACCGGGTTCGCCCGCACTTATGCGCAATGGATTGCAGAGGATTTAGATGCCGACCTCTATTCTCTAGAAGAACTACTTCCACTTATTAAGCACGGTCAGGTAACACTTAATGCCTACGATCTGATCATCTATGGCGCTGGTGTTCGTATGGGAGTAATTCGCAACTTCGCTAAATTCCGTAAACTCTTAAAACGCTCGGGGTTATTGACGTCGAAGAAAATAATCGTATGGGCAAATGGCGGAACACCGCAGCACCCGGATCGAGATTATCGTTCTGCTTCACGCACATTTAACCGGGTTGAACTTGCCCGTCATGATTACGCCTACTTCTATCTCGAAGGTGGAGTGCGATACGAAGGCCTGAACCCATTCGAAAAAGGTTTACTAAAGACCTTTGCTAAACGAGTGCAGAAATATCGCAATCGTGGCGAGTGGGCAGTTGCGGTTGCTGATCATATAGCTGACGGGTACGACCACACCGATCGGACTGCCATTACTCCTCTTGTGACACATGGGCACGAAATCCTAGGCTCATCTTTCTAAAGATTCATACCGCATAAAGTGAGAGCCTCCTTAACCGGAGGCTCTCACTTTGCCTAACGTAGGACAGCGCTAAACAGCGAATTACTTCTTGTCATCACTCATTTTGTCATCCGACATCTTCTCACCATCAGACATCTTGTCATCACTCATTTTGTCATCCGACATCTTCTCACCATCAGACATCTTGTCATCACTCATTTTGTCATCCGACATCTTCTCACCATCAGACATCTTGTCATCATCCATCTTGGTTTCCGACATTTGCTTATCATTCATCTTGCCGTCATCCATTTTGTTATCCATGTCAGAATTGCAAGCTGCAAGACCAGCAACAGATAGTAGACCAACAACAGCACCAGCGGTGATTCGACGAATATTCATAAAGTTCTCCTTATATTACGAGGCAAGTTACCTCGGCGATCTTTCATAACTAGTTCGACACTGATCACAATCCGGATTGGATCCAGCGCAGTGACCTGCCCCACAGCTCAAATCCATTGACAAAACAATCCAAAATCAGCTCCGTCCCGAACTACTTATAGAACTTGATGAAAGGACTTTGACATTATGTCTCTTATATTAATTGGCCTCCTGGGCGGATTTATCACCGGAATATCTCCATGTATTCTGCCGGTACTCCCTGTTATTTTCTTATCCGGTGCACAGGGAGCACAAACAACCAAACCGAATTCAGCGCCTGGTCTGTTATCTGGAAATCTTATTTCACTTAATGACAGCGCACCCGCCTCAAGCGTCACCACTCAGGCAACCAAACCTGCATCGAAATGGCGCCCATACGCCGTCGTTGGCGGACTAGTTCTCAGTTTTACAACCTTTACGCTCTTTGGCTCTGCCCTATTAACACTGCTCAATCTTCCCCAAGATTTCATTCGGTGGGCAGGCGTAGTTATGCTCCTCCTTATCGGTATCGCGATGCTCGTGCCACGACTAATGGAACTACTTGAAAAACCATTTGCCCGTTTCGCTAAAACTGGCAACTCAACCTCATCTAACGGATTCTGGCTAGGCGTTGTCCTTGGTGCTGCCTATGTTCCTTGTGCCGGCCCGGTTCTCGCCGCCGTGTCTGTTGCTGGAACAACTGGAAAGATCGGAGCGGATACCGTCGCTCTTGCACTATCCTTTGGTATCGGAACCGCAATTCCACTCCTATTCTTTGCACTCTCAGGGCAAAAACTCACCGAACGAATCACTGCATTTCGCACTCGGCAGCAACTTATCCGTTCCATTGCTGGCATCGCCATGATTGGCCTGGCTCTTGGCATTGTTTTTGATGTACCAGCTAAAATCCAGCGTGCACTACCGGACTGGACGTCGTCGTTACAAAAGAGCACTGAGTCGCTCTATCCAACTCAACAAAATGGGCCCTGCGTCGACGGCGCAACGGAACTCGCAAACTGCGGTCAACTCCCCGAAATCAGTGGCGCAGTAGCGTGGTATAACACTCCCGATAATCAGCCACTGACAGAAACTGACCGAGCAAACAAAGTAACCCTTGTAGATTTTTGGGCATACTCGTGCATCAACTGCCAGCGCTCAATCCCTGGTATCGAAAAACTCTACGAAACCTATAAGGATTCTGGTCTGCAGGTTATCGGGGTCCACTCTCCAGAATACGCTTTTGAAAAAGTACCGGAGAACGTGAAAGCTGGCGGCGACAAACTCGGAATCACCTATCCGATCGCCGTCGACTCCAACCTCGTTACGTGGCAAAATTTCGATAACCACTACTGGCCAGCCCACTACCTTGCTGACGCAACCGGCCAGCTACGCGCAATCAAATATGGCGAAGGCGCAGAAGCAACTACCGAACGCCAGATCCGTGACCTGTTGCGTGAAGCGAACCCGAACATCACCCTTCCAGAACCAATTTTTTCTGATGCCAATGACGATGCCTCAGCTCGATCCCCACGGACACCGGAAACATATCTCGGTTCCGCGCGTGCCGAACGCTATGCTGGTCCACGTCTGGTAAACGGCATTATCAACGCCGCATTTCCAGCAGAGTTAAAACCAGATACCTTCGCCTTAGAAGGAACCTGGAAAGTGAGCCCGCAATCAATCACTCCGATCGATTCTGACGGTAAATTGGAGCTGTCGTGGCGCGGCGCACACGTCTACCTGGTAGCTTCCGGCGAAGGAACTATTACGTGGAATATCGATGGGAAAGAATCGACTATGGAGATATCTGGTGTGCCTAATGCGCAAGAAATTGTTAGCACCACTCCAGGTTCTTCGGGAATCGTAGAACTAACCGTATCGCCAGGTGTGGAATTATACTCATTCACCTTTGGGTGAGACATCGTGACAATCTCGTCATACACCCCGTACGATATAGCCGTGATAACTGAACCATCAGATCTTGACGACGTCCTCTTGGGACGCATCGCGAACGGCGATAGCCAAGCTTTCGCAACTTTCTACGATCGCTGGAGTGGCAAGATTTTGGCACTGATCCGCCAGATTCTGCGCGACCATTCCCAATCGGAGGAAGTTTTGCAGGAAGTGTTTTTAGAAGTATGGCAAAAAGCGCCTCAATTCGCCAGCGCCCGCGGCACAGCCCGCGGGTGGTTGGTGACAGTTGCTCGCCGGCGCGCCATTGATAGAGTGAGATCTTCTCAAGCTGCACGTGATCGCGATACCGCTTATGTTGCGACAACTATCGACTACGATCACACGCTAGAAAGCGTTGAACAACGTCTAGAGACGGAAAATGTTCGACGAATGCTTGACTTCGTGGGCGAGCCTCAATCTTCCACTATCAAACTTGCGTTCTTTTCCGGGTTAACGCATCGCGAAATTGCAGATTATCAACGTGTTCCGTTAGGAACAGTAAAAACTCGGATTAGAGACGGATTGGCTAAAATGAAACGATTTATGGAGCAGGAACGATGAATATCGACGACGATCTCACCTTTCCAGACGAAATTACTGGAGTTCTGGGAACAAGTTTGACGCCTGTTTCCCCTTCCCCGAAGGTACGTGAGCAGTTACTGACAAAAATTGAGCATCTTCCGCAAGATTCTCTCATCAAGCACGGATCGGACGAGGCGAACAGTAATGTCGTTGAACTCAGACCGCGCAAGATACGGATCCTGCGCACTGTTTCCCAAGTGGCCGCTGCAGTGGTTCTCGTAGCGGCCGGTGTGGGTGTAGGGCGTTGGAGCGTTATGGATTCAATGGAATACACCAGCCATTATGCCCAGCTTAATCAGGCACAAGATGTGGTTCGCGTTTCCGACACGATGCCAGACGGTCATGTGGTGACCTTGACGTGGTCACACGATATGGAGATGGCTGCGGTGACGATGCCGGTGGAGTTACAAGCTCCCGCTGGCCATAGTCTGGCAGTGTGGGTACGCCATGATGGTAGTGTTCGCAAAGCTGGTATGTATGAGCCCGATGAGACTGGTCCATTCTCATTCATTGACGCCATGCCAGAAGATGGTGACGACGTCTTTGTGACGATCGAACCCGCCGGCGGATCAGCGCAACCGACCGGTGAAGCAATCATTACCTGGAAGATTAACATTCCAGATAATAAAGCAGATCGGGTGGACACACAGCCAAGCTCAACAACCTGAAGCTGATAGAGCGAAGCCTGGGTGAGACTCATCATTGAGTACACCCAGGCTTCGCTTATCCATCTTTTGTCAGCTAATTGGTTTCCACTATTTAGCTGATCCAGTGCTGAACGTAAGCTACCAGCCCCAGGATTGCACCGATCCCCATGCCGGCGAAAACCCATAGATTACTCGTGCGAGCATCTTGCTGTGGCTGCATTTCCAGAGCGCTAGTACCGTTTTCCAAATTCGTTGTTTTCTCCATAAATGAATGATATAGAAGAAACATACAGACATCAACCACCCGCACAGTTTGACACCCCTTATGCCCGCTATGTTAAATAGCTTCACTAGCTGAACACATGTCAAGTTCCTTTGACATTCTCATCACTCCACCTGTAAAGTAGACTTTACAAATAAAGAGAGGAGTTAACGTGCCACAACCGAGGACTTCTAAGTGGGGATACACGAAGCATAAGCAAATACCTGCTCTACGCATAGCACTACCAACAGGTCTAATATTCGGTGCTTTTACAGGAGTGATCTGCGCATACCTTCGTTCAGATATGAACAACGTGTGGTTGTACACCGCGATCTTCGCCGCACTTACTGGACCAATCTTCGCTGCGCTGATCTGGGTTATCCTCGTCGATCGTGCAACTATCACTGGCACCGTCGCGAAACCGGAAGTAAGTATTGAGAATGCATGGCACCATAAGGCTGCATCAGCAGGTTTCTTCACCATGTTCATCAGCAGTAGCTGGGGCATGGCTATCGCCAGTTTTTACCAGCATAACTTCGCAACCACTTACTTGGCCGTCATTTTCTTTTTAGGTGTGAGTACTTATTGGGTCAGCTATTTCGTCCATCGCAGACGGACTCTTAAATGAAAAATACCTTGCCGAAGTTACGCAAAGAAAACGGCTGGTCGCAAGAATATCTCGCACAACAACTAGGCGTGAGCCGTCAAACGATTATCTCTATCGAAAAAGGGCACTTTGACCCTTCACTTCCGCTCGCATTCGAGATAGCTCGAGTGTTCCACCAATCCATTGAAGATATCTTCTTCCCTGGGACATAGACCAATTTTCACAGCCTTACTTGCCACAGACTCTCATTGCGAATACAATGTATTCAAAATATGGATCTGAGGAGTACCTATGACCACAATGACGCTACGTATGAATGACAACGACGCCGAACTGATCCGGAAATTCGCCAAATTTGAAGGATTAACAATATCCGATTTTGCCCGTCAAGCAATTCTGGAAAAAATTGAAGATTCCTATGATCTCGACGAATTACATCATGCTCTTACTCATGACACTGGTGAGCGCTTTACTATCGACGAGGTTTTAGAAGAACTATCCTGAAGATGAGCACCCCGCCACACACATATCGAGTATTCCTCACTACACGAGCACGTAAACAGCTTAAAAAGATGGATCGCTTTGATGCAAAAATACTCGCTATATGGATAAAGGATCACCTTGAGGGATGTAGTGACCCACGTGCTTTCGGCAAAGGGCTGACAGCTAATAGGTCTGGAGAATGGCGCTATCGCGTCGGCTCATACCGCATATTGGCAATCATTGACGATACTACAATCACCATTGAAATCTTTTCGATAGGCCGACGCGATTCGATTTACAGCATCTGAGCAAACGTATTGTAGATGCTCATATCGTCGTCGAGCTCCGGATGGAACGTAGCGCCGAGCTGGTTACCATACGTCACGGCCACCGGAGTTCCGTCTGGCAATGCCGCCAGCACCTCTACCCCATCGCCGTATTGCGCGATATGCGGGGCGCGGATAAACGTCATGGGGATCTGAGCAACAGTCGGGACACTAGCAGCCGAGTCGCCACCAGCCGCCTCAACACCAGTCGCATCGCCAAAAAATTGCCCGTCAGCGATATGGAAACTACCGAGTTGGCGACCATAGGCGTTGCGCACCACCGTCACCGGCATCGTGGCAAACCCAGAAATAGCAACATGGGACGACGTCGGAGCCGCATGCTCAGCTCCAGCCACCGGACCGTTTGCCACCTGTTGTGCCAAGAGAATCAGCCCGGCACAGGTGCCAAACACGGGCATACCTTCAGAAAGTTTGTTGGCCAGCGGCTCGAACATGTCGAGCTCACGCAGGAGCTTGCTTTGCACCGTGCTCTCACCGCCAGGTAATACGAGGCCGTCAAGCTCACTGCGAGCATCGTCTCCGTTGCGTAGTTCCACAGCCTGGAATCCGAGCTGTTCGATACGACGGCGATGCTCAATAAACGCACCCTGTACTGCCAGTACGCCAACAGTTTTCTCCATAATGACCAGTGTTTCCTTAAATAAATTACCGCAGGTACCGGCAACCTGCCGGTACCTGAACGATCGAAAAATAGTTTAGTTGCCGCCTGGTAGGCTCACTTACCGCGCTCTGCCATGAGTAAATCGATCTCAGACTCGTTGATGCCAACCATGGCTTCACCGAGATCTTCGGAAAGTTCGGCAATCAGGGCAGCATCTTCAAAGTTCGTCACCGACTTCACGATTGCCTGGGCGCGCTTGGCTGGATCACCAGACTTGAAAATACCCGAACCGACGAAGACGCCTTCTGCACCGAGCTGCATCATCAACGCAGCATCAGCCGGAGTAGCCACACCACCAGCAGCGAAGTTCACGACTGGCAACTTGCCGTTCTCATGCACGTAACGCAAGAGTTCAACTGGCACTGCCAACTGCTTGGCCTCTTCAAAGAGCTCATCGGCACGCAAGCCCTGGATCTTACGCATCTGCGACTGGATTAGACGCATGTGGGTCACGGCCTGGACCACGTCGCCAGTTCCTGGCTCACCCTTAGTACGAATCATCGAGGCACCTTCAGCGATTCGGCGAAGTGCTTCGCCGAGATCTTTCGCGCCACACACGAACGGCACATCAAAATCAGTCTTATTAATGTGGAAAACATTATCTGCTGGCGAGAGCACTTCGGACTCGTCAATGTAGTCGATCTCGAGCGCCTGCAAAATCTGGGCTTCAACAAAGTGGCCGATACGGACCTTTGCCATCACTGGGATGGATACTGCGTTCTGGATTTCTTTAATCAGACGTGGGTCGCTCATGCGCGAAACGCCACCAGCTGCACGAATATCTGCTGGGATGCGCTCGAGAGCCATCACCGCACTAGCGCCTGCTTCTTCGGCAATCCGTGCCTGCTCAGCATTTGTGACGTCCATAATAACGCCACCTTTAAGCATCTGGGCAAGCTGCTTGTTCAATTCGAAGCGAGAGTTTTCAGTCATTAGTTATACCTTTAACGTCGTGGTGCTAGAACGGCGGAAAGCCGTGACAATTCACCTTCTACTATACGCGAGCCCACCGGCCAACACGAAGATAGTCCATGATCAGTGAACCTGTGAGTCTGCGCACCACTGCCCTGACTAGGCATAGATATGAGACGTATCATTTTACATATCAAGAAATACCTAGATATCAGCCTGATAAAACTCGATAATGAGCATTATGGATAACCTTGTTTTGCAGTCAGACTTTGGACTCGACGACGGTGCAGTCGCCGCAATGTACGGCGTTGCGGTTGCAACCAACCCCGATCTTCACATCTATAACCTCACCCACAATATTCCACCCTACGATATTTGGGAAGGTTCTTACCGCTTGGCCCAGACGATCGACTATTGGCCACACGGAACTGTTTTCGTCTCCGTCGTCGACCCCGGTGTGGGCTCCGATCGGCTCTCCGTCGTCGCAAAAACAAAAACCGGGCACTATATCGTTACCCCGAATAACGGCACACTCACCCACGTCCACGCCATCTATGGCATAACTGAGATCCGCACCGTCGACGAAACCATTAATCGTCGCGCTGGCTCAGAGGCTTCCTACACTTTCCATGGTCGCGACATTTACGCCTACTCTGGCGCCCGGTTGGCCGCCGGAATCATTTCGTTTAACGACGTCGGACCACGTGTCTCGCTCGATGCTCTCGTCACATTGGATTACGAAGAGCCAGTATTTAACGACGGCGAGATCCGCGGTATCATCGAAGCCCACGATGTCCGCTACGGTTCATTGTGGACGTCAATCCCACGTGCATTGTTCCTAGAAATGGCAGACGGTTTCAACCAGCGTTTCAAATTGCGCGTCTTCAACCAAGGCCGCCAGGTCCATTCCAACCACATGGTTTATGTACCTTCGTTCGCTTCAGTAGAAGTAGGCGATTCCCTTCTCTACGTTAATTCCCTAGACCGGATGGCCATCGCCATCAACCGTGGGTCCTATGCTCACGCATTCAATATCGGTACCGGCACATCTTGGCAGGTATCATTAGCTCCTTACGAACTGTGAGGAATGAAAGGATAATCATGGCTAAGAAAATGTCTCCTGTCGTGCAGGTTGTTGCTATCGGTATCGGCGCAGCGCTGTTCTTTGTTCTTGGTCGTTTCGCAGCGATCCCTACTCCGATTCCTAACGTATCGATTGCTTTGCAGTATGCGATCCTCGCCGTGTTCGCAGTGTTGTTTGGCCCGGTTTCCGGCTCACTGATCGGCGGAATCGGCCATGTTCTGATTGACGCTACCGGTTATGGTATTTGGGCGTCATGGGAAATTTCTTCCGCAGTTGTTGGCTTGATTATTGGTGCAATGATGATCGGCAACAAGGTTTACGAAGGTGAACTACCAACCAAGACCATCGTTCGGTTTAACATTTCGGTTGTCGTTGCGCATGCACTATCGTGGATGTTGGTGGCTCCACTGGGTGATATCCTCATCTATTCTGAGCCAGCAAACAAAGTATTTGTCCAAGGCGTGACTGCTTTTGCATCCAACGCACTCACCACCGGAATTATCGGCACCTTGGTTCTGATTGCTTACGCAAAGACTCGCACGCAGACCGGCTCGCTCAGCACCGAAGCTTAGACCTTCTACCCTACTGTTAAAAGAGAACATTAATGACCTACCTGACCCAGCCTGTGATTTCGCTACGGAACGTAACTTTCCAGTACCGTGCGCAATCTGCTCCTACCCTCTGCGATATTTCACTCGATATTTTTCCGGGTGAAAAAGTGGCGATCGTGGGTGCCTCTGGGTCAGGTAAGTCCACTCTCATGCGGCTCATCAACGGCCTGGTTCCCCATTACTTTTCGGGTGAAGTCACTGGCGATATCACAGTTGCCGGACTTGATCCGCGTGAGGTTCCGTTGGTTGATATCTCCACTCATGTGGGCACCGTCTTACAAGACACAACGGGTCAATTCGTCGGCCTCACCGTCGCCGACGATATTGCGTTTTCGCTAGAGAACCAAGCCATTCCCACTCACCAGATGCCGCAACGGGTACGCGAGACTGCCGCAATCGTTGGGATGGCAGAGTTCCTCAACCATGCTCCCCACGAACTTTCTGGCGGACAAAAGCAGCGCGTCGCTATGGCCGGAGTTTTAGTTGACGACGTCGATATCTTGTTATTCGACGAACCGCTAGCTATGCTCGATCCAGCTTCGGGGCGTTCGAGTATTGATCTGATTGACGACCTCAAAACAATCCACGGCAAAACAGTGGTGATCGTTGAGCACCGGCTTGAAGACGTGCTTCACCGTCCAGTTGATCGAATAGTGCTCATGGATCATGGGCGTATTGTTTCAATATCTACACCCGATGAATTACTGGCCTCTTCACTACTGGAAGAACATGGTATTCGCCCTCCCCTGCACGTATCTGCTCTGAAGTACGCCGGAGTCACTGTCACAGCAGATATGCTCCCAGCATCTGTCGGCACCGTGAGACTCTCGCAGTCCGACGTCGAAAAAATCCATCGGTGGGCTCATGCAAATGGGATTATGCCAGTGGTTCCAGCGGCCGAGTCCACCCCGGCCCTCGCGGTATCCAATATTACTGTCTCCTACGCCGGAGATGAAACACCCAACCGTGTCTTGACCAATGTTTCGACGGCAATCAATCATGGCTCGATGGTGTCCATCGTCGGATCCAACGGTGCCGGAAAATCCACACTCGCGAAAGCTATCTGCGGATTCCTTCCCATTGAGTCTGGAAAAATCGTTATTTCTGGTAAAGATACTGCCCACTGGTCTATTGCCGAGCGCGGTCAACGCGTAGGTTTCGTGTTGCAAGAGCCCGGCCACATGCTCTCACGGACCACAATCATAGAAGAGATTGAGTTGGGACTACATGCCCACGGAGTAGCCGACGACGAACGCGTGCCACGCCGCGATAACGTGTTGAAAATATGTGGCTTGTGGCCATACCGTAACTGGCCGCTATCGGCGTTGAGCCACGGCCAAAAGAAACGCGTCACGATTGCCGCGATCCTGGCACTCAACCCGGACGTGCTTATCTTGGATGAACCAACTGCCGGCCAAGATTTCGCGCACTATACCGAGTTTATGGACTTCCTTGTCTCGCTGAATGAACACGGAACCACCGTCGTCCTCATCACCCACGATATGCATTTGGCGTTAGAGTACACCTCGCGAGTGATCGCTATGGCTCACGGAGAAATTATCGCCGACGACGTTCCAGCAAACGTCCTCACTAACGAAGGAATCAGCACAGAGGCTGATCTCGTCACCACCGGGCTCTACGAACTAGCTCGGCGGGTTGGCTATCCTGACGCTTCGAAACTTGTGCAAGCATTTGTGAATGTTGATCGCCAGGTACGCCGTTCAGCGGTTGCGGAGCAAGGAGACGATACACGTGGCTAAAGCAGTTCTCGGATATGTGGATCGCCCCGGGTTCCTCCACCGCCTCACCGGCACCGCAAAACTTATCTTAGTTGGGGCGCTGGTGCTTGCCGCTATGCTCACCTTCGATGCCCGGCTCCTCCTTGCACTGTCTGCGCTGTCGATGGTTCTTTGGGCAGTGTCACGGATCAAGCTCAGCGATCTGAAAGTTGTGTTGCTCATTATTCTGACTTTCATGCTGCTCAACAACCTGCTGATTTTTGTGTTCGCCCCACGCTACGGCGTGTCCTTATTCGGCACAGAACATATTATCGTGGCTGGCCCAGGCCGCTGGGTGTTGACGTGGGAGCAACTATTTTACCAGGCATTGGTGACGTTGAAATACTTCGCGGTGCTGCCCGGTGTTCTGCTGTTTATTGCCACTACCCCGCCACCGGAATTTGCCGCCTCTCTCAACTCCCTCGGTGTCCCCTACCGTTTCGCCTATTCGGTTTCTCTAGCGTTGCGCTACATTCCCGATGTGCAACGCGACTATGAGACTATTTCGATAGCCCAGCAGGCCCGCGGTTTGGACGCCTCACGCAAAGCTCCGCTCGGGGAACGCGCCAAGAACCTTCTAGCTGTACTCATGCCGCTCCTGTTCGGTTCCCTCGACCGCATCGAAACAACGTCAGCAGCTATGGAGTTGCGCGGATTTGGTAGCCGAAAAAAGCGTACCTGGTGGTCTGCACGCCCACTGCGATTGGGCGATTGGCTTATTATTCTGGCCAGTATTGCTATCGTAGGGGTAGCGATCTGGTTGCAGTATGTCAACGGTGGTCGTTTTTGGAACCCGTTCGTTTAGTTCTCGTTCGTTGAGTCTAAACGATCCTCATCGAGGTCAGGAGAACCATGTCTCGTATCGAATTAGATGATGTCCGTACCTATTGTGCCCGTGTTTACGACGCCGATCGGACCGGTCATGGAATGGACCACATTAATCGTGTAGTTGGGTTATGTGAGCTCATTATTGCCGAGATGGATCCGGAACTTATTAACCCGGATATTATCTTCACGGCCGCCTATGTGCACGATCTGATCGATCCGAAAGTTGTTGCCGATGTCGATGGGGCCCGCGCCAACCTAGCTGTCTATCTCACTACCTTAGAGTTCAGCGGAGACGAGAGTGCTGAAATTTTCGACATCATCGACCACATGTCGTTTTCGAAAAATATTGCGAGGCGCCACGAACTAACCTTGAATGGGCAGATCGTTCAAGACGCAGATCGACTCGACGCAATTGGGGCCATCGGAATCGGACGCGCCTTCTATTACGGTGGAAAGCACGGCGATCTGCTCTACGATCCGCAACTCCTGCCCCGTGATCTGAGCGACGAATCCACCTATCGTGAACACACCAGCGTGATTAACCACTTCTACGAAAAGCTCTTCACTCTTGTTGAAACGCTCAACACCGAACCGGCAAAGCGCATCGGTGAGTTACGAAATGAGCGAATGCGCTCCTTCGTCGAAAACTTTAAGAACGAGTGGAACGGGCAAGCATAAGATTGCTGATCCGGTGCAGGATATCTAATCCGCGTGGCGAAAACACGTACACGATGGAGAAGACGATTCCGTGTACCAGAACAACTGCAGCCCCCGAAGCCATGTTGTACCAGTAGGACGAATAAATACCAATCGTGACACTTAAAGCCGACATGAGCGGGGCAATCCATAGCATTCGTTTAAATGACGAGGTCATTAAAAATGCGATGGCACCCGGGATGATCAACAGGGCCACAATCAAAATGGCACCAACAGCTTGCATAGCCACCACCACGGTCATCGCTAAACAGGTTAAAAGCAAGGCAGATAACCGCCTGGTTGACAGTCCGATCGCGCTGGCATGAATCGGATCGAAAGCGAACAATGTCAGATCGCGACGCTTCAGAATAACGATCACGGCCGCAAGTGGTGCCAAAATCACTACCTGTAAAAGGTCTGATTGCGTAATTCCAAGCAAGTCACCAAAAATGACATGTTGGAGGTGGATCTGGCTCGGAAACACCGAAATAAGCACAAGTCCTAAAGCAAGCATTGTTGTAAACACTACGCCCATCACGGTGTCTTCTTTTAGGCCAGAACCGTTGCGCAGAACCGCGATCAGCCCCACACAGATCAGTGCGGCAATAAACGCTCCGATGGAGAACGGGAATCCTAAAATGTAGGCGATAACGATGCCAGGAACCACTGCGTGCGAGAGCGCGTCGCCCATAAGCGACCAGCCCACGAGTACCAACCAGCACGACAACAACGCACATACCGAGGCCGCGAGAACTGTCACCGCAAAACCGCGAACCATAAATGTGTGTGTCCACATTTCAATAAACGTGGCATAAAACCATTCTGCGCTCATGCGTACGACTCCTGAGAAAGACCTTCTGGTTGAGTAAAAGCTATTTTGAGATTCTCTGCGTTGAGGGTGGTACGTGGGTCACCTCGGCCGACAATTTTTCGGTTAAGTAACGCTACTTCATCAGCAAAGTCTGGGATTGCTGATAAGTCGTGGGTAGAAACTAGCAAGGTTGCCCCAGCTTTTGCCAGCTCTTGTAAAAGTTCGGTAATGACGCCAGCAGACGTGTAATCAACGCCAGCGAACGGCTCGTCGAGTAACATCAGTTCGGCGCCTTGTGCCACTGCACGTGCGACGAAGGCTCGCTTACGTTGACCACCTGATAAGGCGCCGATGGGTCGGTCGGCAAGATCGGTGAGTCCGACGACGTCGAGTGCATGGTTAACGGCTGCCCGGTCTGCATCGCTTGGTTTGCGGAGTGGTCCCATCAGTCCGTAGCGTCCCATCATGACGACCTCATAAATTGAGAGTGGGAATCGGGAATCGATTTCTTCGTTTTGTGGAACGTAGCCAACTTTGCCGGCACGCCGGGCATCGAGGGAGCTTTGCCCAACAATTCTGATGTCGCCTTGCTGGTAGCGCACTAGCCCCATAATGGATTTGAAGAATGTGGATTTTCCGGAGCCGTTCATGCCCACAATGGCACAAATTTTTCCGCTGTCAATTGCGAAGTCAATGCCGGTTAGTGCACGAACCTCACCATAGGCGACATGCACGTTTCGCACATCTAAAACAAGATTCTGTGTATCCACTTTTTATCCTTAGTCACCTAACAAGCGTTTTACGGCTAACATCTTTGAACAGTAGCTCGCATGCTATTCGGCACCAACTTTACCGCATGCAAGAATAAGGTCACATATAAGATCAAGTTAAATGTTCGACGTCACGAACATTGTGATGCGTGTGAGGACTTCTGCCCTAGAAACAAATAATTTATGACCGACATGCAAGTTCCAAGAACAGGGCATGTCGGTCATAAATTATTTCGGAGGTCCACCACCGGAGAGGATTACTGAGCCTTGCCAGTCAAACCCTTTGTGATGGTCTCTGCGTCGTAACGCAGAAGATCGAGATAAGTTGGCACATCGCCGTCAGAATCGGTAAGCGAATCAACGTAGAGAACGCCACCAAATGGGGTTCCGGTTGCTTCCACGACTGGTTGCATCTTGTTATCAACAGTAGACTCACAGAACACAGCTGGAACCTTTGAATCCTTGACGAAGTTTTCTACGTCAGCCATGCGCTGCGGAGTCAACGCACCTTCGGCATTAACTCCCCACAGATACTTTTCAGTCAGCTTCATATCGCGAGCCAGGTAAGAGAATGCGCCTTCACAGGTCACCAGTGCGCGTTGGTTTTCCGGAATCGAAGCGAGCTCCTTTTCCATCTTTTCCTTCACGCCGGCAAGTTCCTTCTTGTACTTCTCACCATTTTCTTTGTAGTAATCGGCGTTGGCTTTATCGATCGACGACACTGCCTTAACAATGTTATCAACATAGATCAACGCCGAATCTGGAGACATCCAGGCATGCGGGTTCGGCTTGCCCTCGTATTCGCCTTCGGCGATAGCAATCGGCTCAACACCTTCGGAAAGATCGAAGTGTGGGGCATCCACATCAGCAACAAATCGCTCAAACCAGCGCTCGAGCCCAAGTCCGTTATTCAAAATAACGTCTGCCTTTTCAGCCTTCTTGATATCTTCTGGCGTTGGCTGGTAGTCGTGGATTTCCGCATCTGGCTCGGTGATGGAGAGAACGGTCATCTTGTCACCAGTGACCTGGCTTGCCATATCGGCGATCACCGTGAAGGTTGTCAACACCACTGGCTTTTCTGTCGACTCTGCTGCAGAGGTATCAACAGTTGAACCTTCGGCGTTGGTAGCGGAGTCAGTTGACGAAGAACATCCCGTTAAAGCGAGTGCGCAACCCGCTAGGAGCGCTGGGAGAACGCGCGTAATTTTTTTGATATTCATACTCATCACCTTACTACGGTTACCCTAAGCAAGAGAGTTCGAAGGTCCCAAACATTGAATACACCACATATCGAACTTATTCCCAATTCCAGATTCAACAAACTAGTTATCGGTGTTAGAATCGCCAGCCTTGGTAGACTGAGAACAAGGAAACTCCCCTCTATGTGTATCACCAGGACGGTTCAGATGGACTATATGTTTAACTCTTCACCCTCTGAATCTACCCCTGCTGACCACAACGCCAAAGAACACTACCCACTACCAGAGTTTCCCCCTGCCTACATTTCTCGAAACATCACGTCACCACGCCGACGTTTTCGCTCAGCTAACCACATCGCAATGTTCTCTTTTGTTGCGATCGCACTTTTCAGTGCCTGCTGGCTGATGATCCTCATCATTCTTCACCCCACCCGTGGCTCTTGGTACATTAACCTGCTCATCTTCTGGGTTGCGATGACGTATTTTGTTTTACCGCGACTCCATCAGATATTCACATTTTTATACGTTCCGGATTATTTTATTGGTAGAACCCGCACCAACGACGGCGTTCTGGGGGATCCGGTGAATCTAGCATTCAACGGCACAGAATCTGACCTCAAGGCCGCCCTCGCCCAAGCCGGATGGGTCGAAGCTGACGCACTCAACATTCGTTCCGGAACACAAATAGTTCTTTCAACTCTTCGTCACACACCTTACCCTTCTGCCCCAGTCTCCGACCTCAACCTCTTCGGCAGGAAACAAAATTTCAGTTTCCAACGCGATGTCGATGGAACAACGTATCAACGCCACCACATCCGGTTTTGGCGAGTGCCAGCAGGATGGCGACCACCCGGTGGAGAAAAAGTCGACTGGGTAGCCGCAGCGTCCTTCGATCGTGCGGTTGGAATCAACTTCTTCACCTTGCAGGCAACTCACCGCATCGACGCTGATATTGATGCCGAACGCAATTTCGTCATCAACACCATCCGCTACGCAGATCCACACTGTACTGTTTCAATCATCGAGCATTTTTCGACATCGTACTATTCCTGGAATGGCGGAGGCGATCTTATCGTCACCGACGGGCATCTCCCCGTCGTAGACGTCTCGCAAGCAGACCAACGCTCGCCGTATAACTCCCCAGAAACGCGCCCGCATTCTCACGCCCTCCCTCCTGTTCCATTGTGGTTTGCCGCAGTCTTCTTCACTTTGCTCATCACCACAGCAGCATATCGAGTTATGACTTTCCAACCATATGGATGGGCCTACGCCGGACTTGCCGCAATATTGGGAGCGTTACTTTTCCTCACGTTTCGCCGACGACGCTGGGCGTGGTTCACAATGATGGGCTATTCAGCCCTCGTTTCCACTCTTCTACTGTTCGCCACATCATGGACTTTACTGCCTGAAGAATCAACTTTTTCGGTTGTTGGCCTGACAGTTTTGTTTTTGGTAACTATCGCAGATGAGAAGATTCTGGGCTGGGTGCACGAGCGACGGCGTAAACATATTTCCTAGCTCACACCACACCTGTATTATTCGATTGACACAGTTCGCAAAATATGAGATTGTATTAGTGTATTAATACAGCAACACAGAGGTGAATATGTCAGTCGACGACTCTCGCCCAATCTGGATCCAACTGGTTGACACTTTCAGCCACAACATCGTGACTGGAACATGGCCAGCAGGGTCAAAGATTCCCAGCGTCCGTGAGCTAGCACTGGACGCCGGAGTCAACCCCAACACAATCCAACGCGCACTCACCCAGCTCGATAACGAAGGTCTCACCACCACCGAACGCACACAGGGTCGTTTCGTGACAACCGATCTGCGAACGATCGCCCACAAACGATCCGAGTTAGCCGGTCAAGCAACCAGCCAACATGTGACAACGATGGTCTCCTTAGGCCTGAGCATCGACGCAGCCATAGAGCTTATCCGCGAGCGCTGGAACGATTGAGCAACACATGAAGGATCATGAGATGGAACCGACCACACCCCTTATTCTCATAGAAGGGTTAACCAAACGTTATGCATCGACGACCGCACTAGCCGATGTCTCGCTTGATTTACATCCTGGAAAAGTTATTGGCCTGATCGGTAATAACGGTTCCGGTAAAACAACACTGATGAAAATTTTAGCTGGTGTACTCTCCGACTGGGAAGGGACAGTTAGGATTGCCGGATACGCACCTAGCCCAAAAACAAAGAAACGTCTCGCCTTCTTACCCTCGGCACAGTTCTTAAACAAAACGATGACCGCTGGTGACGCATGCCGGCTGTATGCTCGATTCTTTACCGATTTCGACATCCGCAAAGCCCATGATCTGCTGGACTACTTCGACTTGCCCTTGGATAAGAAGCTCAAAGAGATGTCTAAGGGGATGAACGAGAAGGTTCAAGTCTCGCTAACGATGTCACGCAATGCCGATATTTACTTGCTTGACGAGCCTATCTCGGGTGTCGATCCAGCAACCCGAAGCACTATTTTGAACGGAATTTTGCGCGACTTTAGCCCCGAAGCACTCATGGTGCTCTCCACTCATCTAGTTGCCGACGTCGAAGCGATTCTCGACGATGTCATCCTCATTAACAACGGCAAGGTTGCCCGTTACGCCAACGTTGACGATCTGCGTGAGGAATATGGAATGTCCCTCGATAGTATTTGCCGGAAAGGATTGAACTGATGTTTTTGCTACTTCTTCGTCAAGAGTTCACCTCGCAAAAGAGCTGGTTGAGCTCAATATTTCTGACGGCTAGCTTGATCGCTATCGTTTCCTTCGTCGTCTCCTTGCCGCACATTCCAGGCTTAACTGCGTTTCCTTATTTCACGATGGTGGCGACGGCGATTGGCACGCCGGTAGTGATCATGATTGGGTTGGGAGCCGAATACTGGCAGTCGATGTCTGGCGAGCGCGGCTACTTCACACACACGATTCCGGCGAAGCCAAGTGAATTGTTCTGGGCAAAAACGCTCTTCGCATTCCTTGTTGAACTGCGTGCCCTCGGTTTGACTATGCTTGTTCTTTTGGCACTGGCGTTGAGCAATGCGTGGGAAAACGATATGTCATTGGGTCAATTCCTCGAACCGTATAAAGAATACCTCCAAAGTAAACCCACTTGGTTGGTTGTGGTCGCCCTACTCTACTTCACGCTCGGTTTGGCAAGTATTATCCTCCAAGGAGCTGCAGTATTGAGTATTAGTGCTCTGGGTCGATTCACCGGCTCAAGGGCGTCGAATATCGCTATTGGGTTTGCTGGGCTCTACCTCGCGAATCAGGTCCTGGGAGCTATCGGCACCTTGCTCATTCCAATCTCGGTGCGTATCTCAGATTTAACCTTGACCTGGGAACCGATGCTGCCAAGCATTGTGCGTTCGATTCAAACTGATAGCCAGCCGGAACTCTTCGGCATCGGTTTACTAATCACCTTGCCAATTCTCACGATCGTCTTGATCTGGTTCGGGATCCGAGCAATTGCCCGCACGTCGTTGCGCTAAGCTCGTCCGCCCCTACCGAGGCGTCTCAACCTCGGTCTCCTACAACGAACTCGTGGCTCAGTAACATCACCTGTTACTGAGCCACGAGTTCGTGTTTGACCAGTGTTTACGAGAACAAATCCAAGAACCGTTCAATACGTGCAGTAGGCGCTGCAAAAAACGCTTGAGTGGGGCCGTCGTATTCAATTTTTCCGTCTTGCAAGAAAACGATTCGGTCTGCGATTGAGCGCGCAAACCCCATATCGTGAGTGACCAACACTAACGCAGTTTGACCACGTGCAACATCTTGAAGCGTGGAACGCACCTCAGCTGCCAGTTCTGGGTCTAACGCCGACGTCGGCTCATCACACAACAAGAACTCTGGTTTCATAGCAAGCGCTCGAGCAATTGCCACACGCTGTTTTTGCCCACCAGAAAGCTGAAACGGATAAGCTTTTTCCCGCCCGGCTAGACCAACCTTGGCTAACAGTTCACGACCTTGTTCCACGGCCTGCGCGCGCGGAATGTTTAACGCACGTATCGGTCCGAACGTGACATTATCAAGTACACTGAGATGCGCGAAAAGTTGGAAATCTTGGAAGACCATCGCCGAATGTGCCCGTACCACATGCTTATCTTCAGCTGAGAGCCGGTTCGAAAACTCAATCTCTCGGTCAGAAACTTTTAACGTGCCTTGTTCGGGAGTTTCCAGCAGGTTCAGCGAACGTAACAACGTTGATTTTCCAGAACCTGACGGTCCAATAATCGCCGTCGTTTGCTGTGGATCGAAATTGATCGATACACCGTCAAGCGCACGCACTGGTTCGCCATCTTTGCTGGTGTATGTCTTATACAAATCGGTAACGTTAAGCATTAGCGTGTCTCCACATACTTCGATGTTCGCTTTTCGAGCGCATGTTGCCCCGCGGTGAGCACCGAATTAATGACGAGATAAATCATTGCGACTTCTACATAGAGTAACAGCGGCTCGAAGGTGATGGCTGCTAGCTGTTGGCTCCGCAAGAATACATCAACCAAGGTGATTGATGATACGAGCGACGTTCCTTTAACGAGATCAATGAAATCTGACGACAGCGGCGGGATAGAAATTCGAAATGCCTGGGGAGCAACGATATGCCAGAGGATCTTCCGGTGGGTAAGATTCAACGACTGCCCTGCTTCCCATTGCCCGCGCGGAACAGCTTTCAGTCCTGCACGTAACGCTTCTGCAGTGTAGGCACCAGCGTTTAACGATAGCGTCATAATGGCTACCGGCCACGCCTCAAGTACGATACCTGCCCGAGGCAATCCATAAAACACAATGAAGAGTTGAACAAGCAACGGAGTGCCACGGAAGATCCACACATATATCGCGCCGATCTGCGCTAAGACTGGGATGCGCTCAAACCGAACAACTGCAACAAGTCCACCAATAATCAGTGCAAAAGCAAACGCAATAACCGCTAGCGGCAACGTCACACTGATTGTTGCAGCTAATAATGTGGGTAACGAATCCACCCACAATTCCACAGCATGCATCACTGCGCACTCACCTTAGCTGACATATCTTCGCCAACATACTTGCGAGTGATTTCAGCAATTGAGCCATCTGCTAAGCGGCGCTCGATAGCTTCATTAAGCGCAGTCACAAATTCGTCTTGGCCTTTCTCGACGAGGATTGAGCAGCAATCTGGAGTCGCAACTTCACCGTCAAGCAAGCGAATCTGGCTTGCGTCGTTCTCTTCTTGATAGAGCTTGAACGTGGCGAGGGAATTTAACGTGACATCTGCACGCCCAGAAGTTACGAGATCCACAGCCTGGACGAAACCATCAACCGGAACAATACCCAAACCGTAGATATCCTTGGCAGTCATACCCAGATTCGACGTCGAACTTTGTGCAGCTTTGAGCTGCGGGGTTAAGTCGTCGATTGTACGCAGTGGCGAATCGTCACGTACAGCAAACTTTGCCACGTCACGGGTGTATGGAATAGAGAAGTCGTATTTTTTCTTACGTTCGTCATTTATCGCGAGATTATTGATGACGACGGGGTACTTACCGGCATCCACTCCGGCAATCAAACCGTCCCACGGTGCAACCGTAAAGTTAACCTCTGCACCAAGATCTTTAGCCAGAAGCTTCATGATATCTACTTCGATACCTACGAGGTTTCCGCGTTCGTCGGTGTAGGAGTATGGACGGTAAGTACCTTCAGTTCCGACAGTGATCGTCTTGGTTTCTTGCGTTGCCTGAAGCAAATCCGTTGGCATAGTCGTGTCGTTTGCTGTTGATCCCTGGGTGCCTGCACATGCCGCAAGGAGCATCGAAATTCCAGTAATTGCACTAATGCGTTTCATAATAGACATGATTGCCTTTCATCAGGAGTGACAAAATAGGGCATACTTGCTCCCCAGCGGGGAAGTGATGCAAGAAATGTGTTGGAAAACAAGCGATGAAAGTATCAAGCAGCACAACACGAAGACTGAGACAAACGCAGACAAGCTGCACCGATGGTGTGACTTGGCGTGGAACGTATCATCTCAAAAATATACATAATTAAATTTTTAACTTAAACAGCGCTAGCTGTCTATTTGCCACATCACAATGAGAGATAGAAAACGCCTCAAGCGCAAAATCTGGTGGCGAGTAGTGCACAATAGCTACTCACCACCAGACTCAAATCACTAATGGGACAATCCCGTTAACTTGTTAGGCTTCTTGCGCCAACGTCGCTGGTTTGAGAATCATGTCAATAGCCAGACCGAGTACGAGTGCCACTAGGGCAGGAACGAGCCATGCCATCTGCAAGTATCCCAGTGGGAAAAGATCAAGGAAGAAACGGAACGAGGAAAACGCACTGATCCCGGTGGCGTTCAACGCCTCTGGGATGGCCAAAGCTGCGGCAGTGTATGCAGCCAGACGGTAGGACCACGTTAAGTAACACCGAACAGCGAAGGCTTCAACCAACGCAACAACAATAACTGCGATCGTGATCGGATAAAGGAGCTGAGTCAACGGCGCAACGAGCATCAAGATGATATCCAGGCCGAGGTTAGACAAACCAAAAGCAACAACAACATGAATAATCAACCAGGTATGAGAGGAAAGTTGAGGCACGAGCTTGCTGAAGTAAGCCACTGACGCGGTCATCAGACCAAGAGCTGTAGTTAAACATGCAAGGAAAACGATCAAGCCAAAGATCATTTGCCCTGGGCGGCCAAAGAGTTCGTGGGAAACATTCGTAATGACCGCAGCGCCATTATCGCCGTCGCCCACTATTCCGATATTAACTAAGCCGAGATAGGTCAAAGCAAGCAGTACACCGGCAAGCACGGAGGCTTTGACCATACCCCCGTAGAGTTTTTTGCCGACAAAACCTGCACTTGCCAACGCTCCTAGAATAACTGGAGCAAACATGAGCGCCGCGAGGGAATCCATAGTGAAGTATCCTTCAATCAATCCCGTAGCAAATGGAGATTGCGCATACGATTCATTCGCCGCGTGATTCAGGTTCGGCAATAAATAGGACGATAATGACATAATTACCAGTAACACCAACAAAGCGGGGGTCAAATAGGCTCCGATACGCTCAATAATCTTCGCCGGTTGCAAAATTAATGCGTAACAGATCGCGAAGAACACTGCCGTATAGACAACCAGGACGATTTGGCCATCTCCAGCAAACGGAACAACACCCATTTCGAAGCTGACAGTTGCTACACGTGGTGTTGCATAGAGCATCGCGATCACAAGAAATAACACCGTAGTGAAGACCGCGCCGAACCGCCGACCAACGCGGTCAGCTATCCGGACTTCATTTTTCCGAAGTGTGCCAGCCGCAATCATGCCAAGGACAGTCAATGCGACGCCAGTAACGAGGAATCCAGCGATTGCCGGATATGCAGATTCGCCAGCATTAACACCAATCATCGGCGGGAAAATTAGGTTGCCTGCACCAAAAAACATGGCGAACAGAGCAAACCCGGAGAACAAAATAGATCTTGACGATTGAGAAAACATGGGATTAACCCTTTACATAATAGGAAAAAATGAGCTAGCACGCTTGTGCCGAAAGACGTGTCCAAGAAGATCGCGGACGGGGGCTTAACGCCCCTTAATAAGTCGTGCTCGGACAGGGTCGACGATCGCGCCAAGAGCAAGCGAAACAGATGCTAGTACACCAATTGGGATAGCAACCGCAAGCGAGACGAGGACACTGCAAGCTCCACAGAGCGCAGTAACAAGTGCTACATTGCAGGAAACAACGACGTTGTTCATCTTTCAGCACTTCCTTTCATCTCGTTGAGGCCATATGCCCCACCTACTATTTCTTTACCTTAAGAATAGGGTTCACTGAGGAAATACCCAAATTATTTTCGAAAAACGTGTACCATCGCTCAATATTTAAGATAAAAGGGACGACCTAGCTCACAAAATCATCCTTAAAGAGGTAGATCCTTCCTATCGAACCATACGATACCGACGATAAACAACACTAAACCGCCCAATCCGAGCCCGATGAGGTTCGCAGTCGGCGTCGCCCCATCGATAATCGCATCGGTATCGAAAAGTGTCACTGGTGTTAGCTTGCGCATCCATTCAAAGGAATCTGAAAGCTGTGCAAACATACTCATAATAAAGAACGAAACGCTCAACCCTGCCCCCACGAGCAACGAATAACGTGACATATTGAAAATACCTGACGCCGCAAAACAGATTCCTGCTATCAGGATGTGATAAGTAAAGATGCCGATGTTGAGCGAAATAAACGCCGAGACGTCAAGCTCGCCCGGCTGTTTGTAGTGAGCGAACGCTAAACCTGCCCCGCCGATTACCAACCACATGAGCGCAATTGATGAAATGAAATACAGCGCACTCGTCACTGTAATCTCACGTCGGGTAATAGGCGTGGACAAGAAACCCGCCATCGTTCCCCGATCAATCTTGTCCGCCAAAAGACGATTTCCCACGACGATGCTATATATTGTAGGAATTAAAATTGCGTGAACCTTATAAAAATTCCCAAGAAAACCGGTGAGAGAAAGCGACTTCGGGAGATCTCCCATAGCCCGAGAACCTCTCATGGCTTCTATCGATTTAATCGTTTCGGGAGTAAACACCGAAAGCATCATCATCAACAATGCGCTCACAACAAGCGTGATAATAACAAAAATTTTCATATTCTCGCGCGCAATAAAGCGGCCGTATGCAATCGACATCACGCCTCTTCCCCGTAAAAACCCATAAAGTATTCTTCTAAGCTTTGCTCACTTTCATGTAGACCAACAATATCCAGTTGCGAAAGAGTATGCATCAACTCGTTGAGGCGTGTACTGCTTAGCGTAATCGTTGCATGGGTTGCTTGAGTATCAGCTTCCGGGAAATCCTGCCGGAAACGCGCACAGTCGCCACGGGTAGCAAAAGTGATCGAATAGGTGGACTGTTTATTCCCACGGAAATCGTCAATAGGAACTTCGGTGACCAAGTGTCCGGCGCGAACCAAGCCTACCTGATCACACGTTTTTTCAACTTCAGCGAAAATATGCGACGACAGCATAATTGTTGCACCGCGCTGTTTTTCCTGACCAATAAGGTCCACAAAACGATCCTGCATCAACGGATCTAGCCCCGATGTCGGTTCGTCAAGTAACAAGTACTCTGGCTGATGCATGAACGCACTGACAATGGCGATTTTCTGTTTCATACCTTTAGACATGCGTTTCAGCGGTGCCCGCGGATTGAGCTCGAACATGTCCAGTAGCTCATTCATACGCGAGGTATCTTTCATCCCACGTAGTCGCGCGGTTAATTTGAGATATGCCAAGCCACTCATCGTTTGCGGAAATGCGATTTCACCCGGCAAATGCCCAGTAAGCAGCTGAATTTTCTTTTGTTCTTTCCAGCAATCAAGGCCAGCGATACTCACCGATCCATTATCTGCCTTGATGAACCCCATTAAATGCCGAATGGTCGTTGACTTACCAGCACCATTAGGACCTAGATATCCGTAAACGGAACCTGGTTTGACCTGTAATGATACGTCGAAAACGCCTTTATTTTGGCCATAGTCCTTTGTCAGACTTGAAACTTTAATCATATAAACTACTGTACTCGGTTCCTCAACGAAGGACGATAATCCGGGAATTTTAATAGTGAATGTTCATTGAGTGTGAACACATAGCTATATTGGCTGATAACATATTGGTGTTCTACGCGAAAGTAGCCCGAGGGCTACCAACTGCACTATGGGAGACAACGATGTCAGAAATTTTCCTCGAGCCATGGACTGAAGAAGACGGCAAAGCTCGGGTCAGCACACTTTTTACTCAGACTTTCAATAAGAAAGCATCCGTGTTCAGTTGTGCTCCAGGGCGAGTTAATCTGATTGGAGAGCACACAGATTACAATGACGGTTTGTGTTTACCTATCGCACTCCCCCACAAAACTTTTGTGGCTTTGTCATATCGCGATGACGACGTCGTGCGCCTCATTTCCGACCAGGGCGAACTGTGGCGTGGCAAGATTACCGATATCGTTCCTGGAATGGAACAATCTTGGGTGAACTACGCCGGTGGCCCAGCATGGTCACTAGGAATTGTTCGCGGATTTGATGCTGCGGTTGTGTCCTGTGTACCGTTAGGCGCTGGCCTATCCTCCTCGGCAGCTATCGAGGCTGCCATGGCTTTTGCGCTCCAGCCTCCGCAAAATGCTCACGATCGTCAGCCTATTGTTGACGCATGCATCCGAGCAGAAAACGAAGTCGCCAACGCACCGACTGGCGGTATGGATCAAACTGTTTCCATCTTCGCAAATCGTGGCGAAGCGGTATGTATCGATTTCTTCGAACATACTCAAACACATGTGCCAGCCGATTTTACCCAAGCTGGCCTTTGCCTCTTAGTTATCGACACCCGCGCAAAGCATTCACTCTCCGATGGCCAGTATGGAAAGCGTCGTGCACAGTGTGAACAGGCAAAGAAGGAACTTGGGCTAGCGTCGCTACGCAGTGCGCGACTTGCTGATGTCGATCAGCTTCAGGGTATTATTGCCCAACGCTTACGCCATGTCGTTTCAGAAAATACTCGTGTGAGCGATGCTATCGCAGCACTGAGCGCACGTGATTTCACCACTCTAGGTCAGCTATTCTTGCAATCGCATGAATCGCTTCGCGATGATTACGAGGTTTCCTCACCAGAGTTGGATTGTGCGGTCGAAACTGCAATGGCCCATGGAGCTTTGGGCGCGCGCATGACCGGTGGTGGATTTGGCGGATCGGCAATTGCCCTCATCCATGAGTCTCAGCGTGACGATATTGCTCGGGCTATCCGCGAAGCACATGTCGATGCTGGGTTCCCAGAACCCGCTTTCTTGGTCGCGCATGCAAGTAGCGGCGCGCACCTCATCGCTGAATAATGCCGGAGAAATCAGTTAGCTGTTCGCAATAAATGTGTGGTGGGCTAGCATTTCATGCCAGCCCACCACACATTAGTCGGTATACGTGACCGGCCCTTACTCAGTGGATTTACGCTCACGTTCTTCTGCGTGCTCATCAAGCTGGTCTTGAGCGGCACGCTTCGCGATTTTCGCCAACGGTTCGGGATCAACATCACCAAGAATCAGATGTCCAGAAGCGTGGTCGCCCAGTGCTTTGAGTGCGAGACGACCAACGAGTTGTTGATTCGTCGTCGAACGTGCCGAACGGTGTGAGGACAGGTAGCTGATTGTCCATCGCATGAGTGTCGAAATACGAGTCTTGAAACCAGACAGCGTCAAGATGTGGAGCAAACACCATGCCAACCAGGCAATAAAACCATCAAATTCAAGCTTGCCGATTTTTACAACGGCTTTCGACTTTGCAATCGTTGCCATCGAACCTTTGTCATTGTAAACAAACTTTTCTTCGGTGGGCTTGCCAGCAAGTCGGTTCTTGATTGTGCGAGCTGCGAATCGGCCCGGCTGGATAGCGCCTTGTGCGACACCTGGAACCCCATCGACGCTCATCATGTCACCTACGACGAAGATCTCTGGATAACCTGGGATTGTGAGGTCCGGATTGACCCGCACTCGACCAGCGCGGTCAAGTTCAACGCCAGTACGCTCAGCAAGCTTCTTGCCCAGTGGTGAGCCTTGCACGCCAGCAGACCACACTTTACAGATGCTGGAAATGGTTTGTTCGTTACCCGAGCGGTCACGCAGGGTGACGGTGTTATCTGTCATTCCGACAACCATCTGGCCCATCATGACGTCAATATCAAGCTTTTCGAGCGCTTTCCAGGTGCGTTTTCCGAGGCTCTCACCGAACGGCGGTAGCGGATAATCTGCACCGTCAACTAAAATAACGCGGGCTTCGCGAGGATCAAAGTTTTTGAACTCTTTGCGTAGAGTTTTCGACGCTAGTTCACGGATCTGACCGGCAACTTCAACACCAGTCGGGCCTGCTCCGATAACGACGAAGGTTAAGATTTCCTTGCGTTTTTCTGGGTCAGTTTCAAGCTCGGCAAGTTCGAATGCGCCGAGAATGCGGGCTCGGATTTCTAGGGCGTCATCGATAGTTTTCAATCCCGGGGCGAATCGAGCAAACTGGTCGTTTCCGAAGTAGGACTGGTCTGCACCGGCAGCGACGATGAGCGAATCGTAGGGGGTACGCATCTGCCGCTGGTGATAACGCCAAATAACTTCTTTCGCATCGACGTCAATGTCCTCAACTAAGCCAAGAAGAATTTCCGCATTGTTTTGACGTGAGAGAATCTCACGGGTGGTTGGCGCGATTTCTCCGGGTGAGAGGATTCCAGTTGCTACTTGGTAAAGTAATGGCTGGAAGAGGTGGTGGGTGGTGCGTGAAATCATCGTCACCGATACATCCGATTTTCTCAGTTCTTTGGTAGCGAATAGGCCGCCAAAGCCAGAGCCGATAACAACAACGCGATGTTCAGACACGCATACTCCTCTAAAGCAGAAACTAAGCTAGACTTTTAGCTTACTTTAATTACAGAACAGAATCGTTGCGTAAATTGTTAGAGTGCTTACTCTTTTGTCTTTGCTCATAGTGTTAGAGGCTCATAGCAAGTGAAAAACCGGCTACTCCGAGAAGTAAGCATCCGAAAATGATTGTCAAATATTCCGAACGTGCACGTTGAGCTAGTGGACCACCAACGATACCGCCAAGCATCGAAGCCACGCCAAAGACCAACGTTACCGGCCAGTCGATCTCTACCCCAGTACCGATACGTGCCACCAGTCCAGAAATCGACGTCATCACCATAATGAGCAACGACGTCGATGAGGCATATTGGATGGGGATGCCAAGAACTAAAATCAGCACGGGAACGACGACGAATCCCCCACCAACTCCAAAAAACCCAGTCAACATACCTGTACCTAGAGCTGTCACAACTACTGCCCATAAGGGACGCCTTGTGATATCGCCGTCCTGACTCGTTATGCTGTGCACGCGCAATGCACGTATTCCTTTTCGGAGCATCACGATGCCCACGAGGCATAGCAACACGGCAAACATCACGATCAATGCGTTATCAGCAACAAGGGGGCTAAGTCGCGAACCTACGATGGCACCTATGATGGCAAGCGCACCGAATGTGAAACCCGAAGAAAAGTGAATGTAACGCCACCGGGTAGTCATCGCAACCAGTGCTGTGAGACCTACAATAACGAGTGACTCAGCAGTGGCGTTGTGGGCAGGCTGCTGAAGTACATACACCAAGATGGGCACTGCTAAAATCCCGCCGCCAGCACCCAAAGCACCGACAACAATTCCGACACCGATACCAATAACTCCGGCTAAAAACAACACAACTTTCCTACTACGATATTTTGGATAGCGAAAGCGCCTTAGCACAATGATCTATCAGAACGTAGAAACCACGCCTTATATAAACATATATTACGCGGACCGTTAACGCATGATGCGTGAACGGTCCGCGTAACTCATCGACCAGTATAGTTACTGCATCGATTGATACTTGATATGGTTAGCGTGCTTCTCGGCGTGAGAAAGCTACTCCAGCTACGCCCACTAGCATGGCAAGCAAAGCAAAACCTGCGAAATTAATTTCGGCACCAGTTTTAGCTAGATTCTTGACTTTCTGTGGCTGAGTAGGCTTAGTCTTACCATTATCAGACTTGCCCTGATCGGGATTGCCCTGATCGGGATTGCCCTGATCGGAATTGCCCTGATCAGACTTGTCCTTATCCTCGTCTGATGTTGCCCCGCCACAGTCAACGGCAACCGTTAAGCCAGATTCGGTCTTGACAAGTTGACCAAATTCGTTTTCAACAGTCACTGGGAAGTTGTGCTTACCAGACTTGTCGCCACAGACCTCAGTTACTGGGAACATTGCGTTAGCTTGCCCAGCACCGTCAGTGGTAATAACTGATTTATGGCTTTCTGCATTGGGCTCAAGTAAATCGTTGTTGACGTCGACGGTTTTGGTTGCAGAACCAATATTCACAGTCACATTAGCTGCTTTGCCTGCGCCTTCAGTGAAGGAAAGACCACGGAGCGCGACAGGGAATTCGCCGGATGCAACTTCTGCTTCCGGAAGCGTCATGCCAACACCACGCTTGAGCATAGAAGAGGTTAGCTTTGGTCCGGTAACTTTCTTGAGATAGTTATTGAAACCATCTCGATCGAGTTGACCGAAGGTTGTTACTGGTAAGCCCTTTTCGAAGTATCCATCTCCGCCTTGAAGAACGAAAGTCATCGAACCGACATTGTAAGTCTTGTCCATATCCATCGGCTCGCCGTTAAGCAAAATCGAGGTAATGCGCTCGTTCATTGGGCGGGACGGATCATACGTGTAGGTAAGATTCGAGGAGGTGCCTAGACGAAGCATAGGGCGAGAATTTTGCGAGTTGAGGTTCTCTTTCCACTGGTTTTCTAATGCCTGCTTGAACTGTGCGCCAGTCATTGGCGAATATCCCAGTTCATTGGAAAATGGCAGAGCCTTGTAGGTATTAGCGTATGTCAATACGCCATTTTCAGGCACGAGGTCAGCACGCAGACCACCTGCGTTGACAACACCGAAATCAACTGGTGTCTTGCCATCAATAGTTACTTCGCTATGAATTGCGTCAGCAACAAGATTGCCCAACGTGGACTCTACTCCGCGGTTTGAGCCTGGGCCAGGTACGTCTTTGCCCGGCTCAAGGAAAACACCTCGACGCCATTCGGTAGTAACACCGGAAACAATTTCGACTTTACCGGCAACTTCTGCTGCTTTCTTGGCCTTCTCAACAACAGCGCCAGCGGTGGACGATGCCAAGCAACCAGCATCTGCGCCAGCTACGATTTCACCCGCTGGAATAAGGATGGAATCAGCAGTGACAACTTTCTTGGCGGTCTTATCGTACTGCAAGCGCACCAAGCCGAGATTGTCTGTGTAGGAGCCAGATGCAACGCCAGCTAGGAGTGGGTTTTCTGATTCTAGCTTGACTGTGGAATTCACATGATCAAATTCGTATGGGACATGGGTATCGCCTCCCATAAGAACATCAACCTCAGCTGGCATCTTTGGGTAGTTATTCTTGACGTCATCATCAAGCATGGCAACGACGATATCAGCTGTGCCGTCAGCCTTCAGTGTTTTTGCGAGAGTGGCGATCTCTGCAATGGGATCTTCGAAGGTAAGTCCCTTCGTTGTATCTGGGCTCAACTTATAAGGCACATCTTGTGCAATAGCACCAATAAATGCAATCTTGACGCCGTTGCGCTCAGCGATGGCATAGTTCTTCAGATATGGTGTCTCGACACCATTATCCATGTACGATCCCATTCCCTTAACATTGGCGCCCAAGTAAGGGAAACCAACCTTAACGAAATCTTCTGGAGCAGAGCCATCAACGCGCTGCTTGAAGACAGGCTGGCCGAGATCTAGTTCGTGGTTGCCGATGGTGGATCCTACAACTGGAAGCTCATTTAACGCAGCAATCGTTGGGTTATCTTTTTGTGAACCTGAGGTGTACGGCGAGGCGCCGATGTTATCACCGAGAAGAGTGAACGTGTAATTTGGAGTTTTCTTTTCTACTCCGTCCAAATAACACTGCACAGCCGCTAGACCTGCTTCGCGGACGGTTACTTTGTTTGTAACCTTGTCAGTCTTTTCTAAGCGTTCAATATGACCATGGATATCTGTCAGATTGTATAGGTCTAGTTCGACGATGTCGGTCGGGTCAGCAGCTGGTACTGCTGGAGTATCTTCTGCCCACGCCAAACTGGGAACAGTAGCTAGGGTAAAAGCAATGGTTGCGCCAGTCAATGGGCGCATAAACGTCTTTTTCATGAAGACAGTCTCCGTAACATGAGTGCCGTATAAGAGTACTTTCAGAATAACAAGCATCCCCGTGTTCAACAATACATAACTGTGTTTTAGTGTCACATACTGGGACGATGACGTATTTTCCCTCGTATCACGTGTTTCTTAAACGATCCGTAGCGCTAGTCGGTAACTACCGTTGATTTCAACCGCTAACTCTTGATCTGGATCGCTGCCCTGTATGCGCGACACTTCTCCGTAATTCCACACATCACGCTCTTTGTCCGATTGTGTTCCCAGCCAGTCAATTTCAGCAAGCTGCTTTTTAGATAGTGGACGGGCAGTCTCGACGTCGAACACAACGATATCGTCTATTCCACCGATCAGTTCTCCCAGTTGGCGGTCGCCGAGTTTTTCATTCGTGACCGCATAACGTTGCCCGTAAGCATAGAATACGTAAGCATTTTCCGGATCGAGGCGGAGGGATGCCTCGTGGCTATCACTGGACGCATCTTGCGCATGAGGTTGCGGAGTATAGAGTTCACTCCCTGGATCAAGCTGACGTTCGTCAACTGCGCGGTAACGTTGATTTCCAATATCGACGAGTAGTGCCGTGGATTCGCCGTGGTCCCGGTAGACGTTGAAAAATTGTATTGTATGGTTACCTGGCTGCTTTTGCTCGCCATCTACCGCAAGATCTGAGTCGTACATGGTGGTTGCATCTTGGTAGGCCACTACCTTGCCAGTTTTATCGACAACAACGAGCTGACGGATATATCCGATCCAGTCCCCGACTTGCTCGTCTTCTGCTCGCTGGGCGGTGATGGCATAGGTTATATCACCACACGAAAAATGCTGAATATCGGGATATCTCAGCTGACAGTGGATTTTGTCCCGTGCATAGTAGCGAGTGAGCGCCTCAAACGTTGAGCATCCTGAACATAACAACACTGTAGCTAACAGTAATGCAGGAATCCTTAGCCATTGTTGTATCCTCGACTTTTTATTCATAACTCGATTATGATGCATTCACACTCGAGTTGAAATAGCCCGGCTTCTACTTTTTTAGTAGAGCTACCTCTACCATCAGACTAAACCGCTAGCAGCTGATCGCGTGGCTGGCACTCCCCAATCGCTTGACGCACAACAGCGAGATAGTTATCGACTTGTTGTGGGCTGCGGCCAATAAACGCAGCCGGATCGAGCACTGCGTTCAGTTCCTCTTCGGTCATATTGAACTCGGCATGCGTGGCAAGCGCACCCAGAAGATCAAATGGTTCGCCAGCCTTCATCAAGGCAGTTGCACGGTGAGATTCTTCGCGAATCAATTCGTGTAATTCTTGCCGATCGCCGCCACGCTTAACTGCTTCCATCAAAATATTTTCGGTAGCAATAAATGGCAAATAGTCACGCACCGACTTTGCGATGATCTGGTCGTTGACATGCAGATTAAAGGTGACGTTCATACACAGGCGCAAGATTGCGTCCGTAGCCAAGAAGCCTTCTGGCATCGAGATACGGCGATTTGCTGAATCGTCAAGGGTTCGTTCAAACCATTGAGTTGCCGCCGTCATCGTTGGGTTGGCGACGTCGGACATAACGTAACGCGCCAGGGAACAAATACGCTCGGTGCGCATCGGATTGCGCTTGTATGGCATCGCACTCGAACCTATTTGCTGGGCCTCGAACGGTTCTTCGACCTGGCGATCGTGCTGTAGCAAGCGAATATCTTGCGCCATACGGTAGGCGCTTTGCGCAATCGACGACAAGCAGTTCATGATCCGCGCATCAAATTTACGCGGATAAGTTTGGCCGGCGACGTCAAAGAGTCGATCGAATCCGAAATCTTGAGCGATACGTGAGTTCATCTGATCTATACGGGCTTCATCACCGTCGAATAATTCCATGAAGCTCGCTTCGGTTCCAGTTGTTCCCCGGCAACCGAGGAAACGAACAGAAGATATCACGAAGTCGAGCTCTTCAAGATCTGCCATGAAATCTTGCAACCACAAGGTGGCACGCTTACCAACCGTCACTAGCTGAGCGGGTTGATAGTGTGTATAGCCAAGCGTTGGCATCGCGCGATACTGCTGGGCAAACTGCGCCAAATTAGCAATGACAGTACACAAGGAACGTCGCACATGCAGCAGTGCATCGCGGTAAATGACGAGATCTCCATTATCTGTCACGTAGCAACTGGTAGCACCCAGATGGATAATACCGGCAGCATCTGGCGCAACTTGACCAAACGCATAGACATGCGCCATCACGTCGTGACGCACCTCGGCTTCACGCGCTGCCACCACGTCCCAATCGATATCCGCCACGTGGTCTTGAAGTTGAGCAACCTGTTCATTCGAAATCGGCAATCCGAGTTCGTGCTGTGCACGAGCTAACGATACCCATAGCTTTCGCCAGGTTTCGATACGAGTTCGTTGAGAGAACTGCTCGACCATAAAATCTGAAGCGTAGCGGGTTGTGAGCGGATTGACATAGCGATTCTTGGCTGAATGATCCACGAGGAATGCTCTTTTCTGGGACACGTATTGCAAACAGAAATAAGTATAGGGCTGGCTGTGGAAGCTTGACGACTGCCACAGCCAGCCGGAGGTTATCTATCGGACAATGTAGGCTTCACGCTGCGCGCCAACACTGACGTAGCGGATGGGACAACCGAGCTGTTGTTCCACATATTCGACGTAAGCGCGTGCTTCTTCTGGGAGCTCTTCCCAGGTACGACAGTTGCTGATATCGCTCTTCCAACCGGGCAACTTGATTTCAATTGGCTTAGCAGCGTCAAGGTCAGCTGGGAATGGGAAATTTTCCGTCTTTCCATTAGGCGTCTCGTAGGCTACGCATACTGGAATCTCATCCATGTCAGAAAGCACATCCATCTTCGTCAACGCAATTTCAGATGCGCCCTGCATGTGAATACCGTAGCGAGTAGCAACCATATCGAGTGGACCCACACGACGCGGACGTCCGGTTGTTGCACCGTATTCGCCACCCGCATCACGCAAGTTGTCAGCCTTTTCGCCGAACCATTCACAGGTGAACGGACCGGCACCCACACAGGTCGAGTACGCCTTGACCACAGCCACTACCCGATCGATAGTCAGGCTTGGCAGGCCACTACCGACTGGAGCATATGCCGCAACAGTGTTCGACGACGTCGTAAATGGGTGAATACCGAAATCGATATCACGCAAGGCACCGAGCTGAGCTTCGAACAGGATGCGCTTGCCGTCCTTCTTCGCCTGAGATAGCACGTCGGCGGTGTTAGCCAAGTATGGCACGAGACGCATCGCCCAGGTGTCGATCCATTCCATGACGTCGTCCAGTTTCGCCTCTGGCGCCCCGTAAACCTTGGTAAGCGTGAGGTTCTTCCATTCAAGAAGGTCCGCGACATGTTGGCGGAGCCGTTCTGGATCACGCAATTCACCAGCTAGAATCGTCTTCTTTTGGAATTTATCGGAGTAGAATGGTGCAATACCTTGGCGAGTAGAACCGTACTGCTTGTCCGCCAAGCGCGCTTCTTCAAGGTTGTCAAGGTCGCGGTGCCATGGCAAGAGTAGCGATGCACGTTCAGAAACAACGAGGTTATCTGGCCCGACATGGACGCCTTGGTCTTTGAGAGTGTCGATTTCTCCAAAAAGCTGCTCGGCATTGAGTGCTACACCGTTACCCAAAACGTTGATCACGCCGTCGTTAAAAATGCCAGACGGGAGAAGGTGAAGTGCAAACGTACCATACTCGTTGACGACCGTATGGCCGGCGTTTCCGCCGCCTTGATAACGGACGACGACGTCGTAGTCCGCAGCGAGAAGGTCTACCATCCGGCCTTTACCTTCATCGCCCCAGTTCGCTCCGACAATGGCAGCGCAGGTGTCAACGTGTTGTTCTAACATTATTTTCCTCTTTCCTTGGTTTTCACCACGATGTAGGAACGGGAGCACCCTCGCGGTAACCGGAGGATGATTGGATACCCACGATGGCTCGTTGGGCAAATTCAGGGATGGTACGCGATCCGGCGTAGGTAAACGAGGAGCGCACACCGGAGATGATCTGATCGATGAGATCTTCAACGCCAGGTCGTTCTGGGTCGAGGAACATGCGCGCCACCGAAATACCTTCTTCGAATAGTGCTTTGCGGGCTCGATCGAACGCTTCATCAGCGGCGGTTCGGTTGCGTACTGCACGCTTGGATGCCATTCCGAAAGATTCCTTATATGGCCGTCCGTTTGCGTCATATTGTAGGTCGCCTGGCGATTCATATGTGCCTGCAAACCACGATCCGACCATGACGTTGGAGGCGCCGGCCGCGAGTGCGAGGGCGACGTCGCGCGGGTGGCGGACTCCGCCGTCGGCCCACACGTGTGCGCCGTATTTCGCGGCTTCGGCTGCGCATTCGAGCACGGCAGAAAATTGTGGGCGACCTACGCCGGTTTGCATACGCGTGGTACACATGGCGCCCGGGCCAACACCAACTTTGATAATCGAGGCGCCCGCTTCAACGAGGTCACGTACACCGTCAGCAGCGACGACGTTTCCGGCAACTATCGGGAAATCGGCAGGGACAACTGCACGCACTGCTCGCACTGCTTCGATCATTTTTTCTTGATGACCGTGAGCAGTATCCACGACGATGACGTCGGCTCCGGCGTCGACTAGCTTGCGAGCTTTGCCGGCCGGGTCGCCGTTCATACCGATTGCCGCACCGATTCTCAAGCGACCGTTAGCGTCAACTGCTGGTTTGTAGATGGTGGCACGTACTGCCCCGGCACGGGTAAGTACGCCGACGAGTGCGCCTTTGGTATCAACTACTGGAGCTAGTGGATGATGTTTGGCTTTGAGAATGTCGAAGGCTTCACGGGGATCGATTCCTTCTGGCAAGGTGAAGAGTTCGGTTGACATGACATCTTGAACCTGGGTGAAGCGATCGACACCGGTGATGTCTTTTTCAACAATGAGGCCAACTGGAACGTTTGTGTCTGGATCGACGACGATCGCCGCCCCGTGGGATCGTTTCGTCAATAGTCCTAGCGCATATCCGCAGGTGTGGTGCGGTTTCACAACAACTGGGGTGTCGTATACGAGATGGCGTGACTTAACGTCAGCGATTGTTGAGATGACGATATCGGTTGGGATATCTTGCGGGATGATCACGAGGCCGCCGCGGCGAGCAACAGTTTCAGCCATGCGCTTTCCAGCGATAGCTGTCATGTTGGCTACGACAAGTGGGATGGTTGTTCCCGATCCGTCACTCGTTGTTAGATCAACGTTGCTTCGAGAACCGACGTTAGATCGTGATGGAACCATGAAGACGTCGTCGTAGGTCAGGTCAAAACTAGGCGCAGTATTGTTTAAGAATTTCACTAAGAAACTCTATCGATGTTGCGAACCAAAAATCCAGAATTCAACACAAGTTCTCATATTGTGAAATAGACCCGTCCCACAAAGCGAGATGCGTATATACCCCCTTAGGACTTTGAGCTAGCGCAACAGAAACATTATTAGGGTACCCTAAATTACGCGATACTTTTATTAGTTCGATAGGACGTTTATGAAACTTTTTAAACTCGTTACCGCGCTAACAATAGGTAGTCTTTGTCTAAGCGCACTTATCATTCCAGCAACTGCAATCCCCTCATCTGCAGCCGGGAAGCAAGAAGGATTCAATATTTCTTTTCAAGAAATCACAGACGGCTCGCAACGCCATCTCCAATGGTCGCACACAAACTGCATCCCAGTTACCGGTGAAACTGCAACCGTCACATATACGATGACTAAAGATGGCACTAACATTCCCCTCAATGGTCAAACTCGATTGCAATTAGAGACTAACGATGCCGGTACTTACCACCTTGACGCAGTATGCACCTACAGCCAGTGGCTGGCACCGGTGAAAAAATCTATGGAGCTGAAGGTTAGCCCACTACCGCAAAGCCCCAAACCCCCGGAAAATAAACCACAAGACGATGGACCTTTCACACTTTATTTCGATAAAGTTGGCGAGGGCGATAACGCAAAATTAACGTGGCACACAACAGGATGCCGCGCTCCTTCTCCAGCGACGCTCACGCTCATGCGCGATAACAGCCCAATAAAAATAGATAGCCTCAGCGAGTTAACTCTTAAAGATCAGCCAGCTGGAACATACACAATGCGCGCTACATGTTCCCCTGAATGGCTTGTGCCAACTACTCTCACTAAATCTATCGTCGTACCTGCTTCGCAACCAGATCAGCCAACACCAGATCCAGAATCTACACCAGATAATGAAATGGCAATCAACCTAGCTGAGTTCACTGAGTCGCTAACTGGACGCACCTTATCTTGGAATGTTTCTGGTTGCTCTGTAACGAACCGCAAAACAGTCAATGTCTCCGTACTTTTCAATGGACATAAGGCGCAACTTCGACGTTCTTCACGAACCGAAAACGTGAATGCTTCTCAATGGCCAACTGGCGTCTACACAATCAACGCGCAGTGCCAATCACTTGACGGACAACAGGTTTACAGCACGCAATCACGCGATATAACCTTGACCCGTGCCAACTTGCCCGTCACTTTTGCTGGGGAGCCATTAAACTACCTCATTCCACGGCCTGGCGATCGTGTGCGTATCTCATCATATCCATCACATCAGCAGTTGCTTCTCACCGACGGCACCAAAGCCGAACCATTTGTTCCAGGTGAAGACGTCGAACTATTCGTTGCCTTCGATGATTCTTCAGAACGAACCAACATTGGACATATCACCGCTGACGATAGCGGTCACGTAGATACCAATATCTGGATCCCGCTCAACGACAAAGCCAAGAGTTTTACTATTTTTGCAATCGGAACAACGAATAAATATCAACTCGACTACCGTTCACTTCTCACATCAAAGCCTACATACGGCATTAAAGTATCTAAAGCCGATGCAACAGTTCGTAATATCCGCGTCGTTTCATATCGCAACGATGAACTATCCAGTGACAATGCTTTCACTAAGAACAGTACAATCACGATAAAAGTTCTCGATCCATCAGGATCAGTAGTCATGAGCACGCCTGCAACAACCACTAACGATGGTTCTCTAGATACCGTCGTCTCGCTGCCCAGCGGGCTAAGCGATGGGCGCTATACCGTAATAGCGGCCACTCCTTTAGCATTACGCGGCAACTATTCTGCCTACTTCTATCTCAAAGACAATGAGGCATGGGCACAATGGGATGAACCACCTACATCTCAGAGTGAGACACATGCTTGGGAGTTGTTGTATCCAGACATGACAGTCAAACAACAAGAAACCATCAAGAGCGCATTGACAGCAACTTTATTCGGTAAAGATCGCGGAGTGCCCCACGGCATCACGTACACTACTGAGGCCAGCACGCCAGATTGGGTACAAATCGATCCGACAACTGGAACGATCACGGCTACCCCCAACGAATACACCGCTATACAAAAGTACACTTTCACTGTTATTGCAACACATTCGGACGGTATAGCAACTAAATTGCCAGTGCATATTACTGTTCTTCCAGCAAATAGCTCCCAGCCTGATTCTTCTGCTTGGACGCTATCTTATCCAGACTTAACACTCAAACAGCGAGACACGCAAAAACTCGATGTTATTGCCACATTATTTGGCAAGAACCGCGGTATGCCAAAGGATATTATATTCAACGCTGGAGCACAGATGCCGAGTTGGCTTGACGTCGACCCGCAATCTGGAGCAATTACTGTCCATCCGGATGAGTATGTCGAGTTACGTGACTATAGCTTTACTGTGACTGCTGTGTACACAGATGGTACACACAAAAATATCCCGGTTAGGATCACAGTAATCGAAGCTGATCCCCAAACCACCTTCCCACTATTCCCACTCAAACCAGCTAAAAAGGTTATTCCAGCTCTAAAGCTTACTCCTGCCTTACCACGAACAGATCACACACCGGAGCAGAAGCCTCAAGAGCAGGACCAACAAGGACAACAGCAGCATCAAGCACAGACCCATCACGATCAGAAAGAGAAGCCACAAGCACCGATTGTACTTCCTACTCAATCAGCAAGCTTGGCAAAAACAGGTTTTACTGGATTGATTCTTGTAGGTTTCGCGTTATCATTCATTATAGTAGGAGGCTTATTCAGGTATAAGCAGCACTCATAATCCTCATTAGAAATAGCAGTGGGGAGTACATACCATGATGTACTCCCCACTGTTTCTATTTGGAGATCGTTCTTCGGTACGTGAGGAATGCTCCTACTACGCCGCTAGCCAATGCCATGAAGACCATACCAGCAGGAAGACCAATACCCGTTCTTGCTAAATCACCCCCGGGCCCAGGCACAACCGGCGGAGTCGGAGGCACAACCGGTTTATGGCTGTTAGTTAGCGCAAATCCAGTCTGTGCATCGCCACTAACGGTTACCTGATAGCCTTCAACTACTTCCTCAGCAACCGAGTAAACGATCGCCCGGCCATCTTTCGTCCGTGGTAGATCCGTAAATTGAGCAGACCAGTTATTGTCCGCATTGAGCTCAACCTGCTTCCCAGTCGGCATACCATCAGCCAACAATTCCACACTGATCTTCAACGGACGTAACCCGTCTACGTCATCGCCGTCATCCCAAACTTTCGTCACGGGAACATTAACGTAATCTGGATGGTTGACCACCTTCGCTACACCGGGCACAGTCATCGAAACAAGATCTCCGGCGTCGTTCTTTCCCGCTTGGATAGGTATCTCGAATACTGTGTATTGGCGCGAAATAAGGTAGGGCTCGGGCACGCTGAGTTCTTTAACAACGTATCGTCCTGGCTCCAATGACCGCTCACCAGCTGGCATGTACGTGCCGTCAACGCCAGTCACGAACGTCCCGTCACTAGTCTCGAAATCGTCCAAAACTACCTGTTGTACTGTGAGTTCTGCACAGGCTTGCGGATCAGTTGCGTCACAGACTTTGATGTCTTCGACGTCGGTTGGGACCTCAGTTACTACCCCACATGCACTTGGCGTATTATCGACAACCTTATATATCGCGAATTTCGCGCCCGCAATCGGCACACCGTCAGAATTAGTCTTCTCAACTCGGAACGTACCGGGATTCTTTTTATACGTGAAATAAAGATGTTGCGTTTCATATCCAACCTGCTTGTGGAAAGACAATTTGATGTTCGGCGCAGGCTTGAAGAGCGGAATACCGCCAGACCCCATGGAATCAAAAACGCCTTTTTCTTCTACTGGGAGATCGTTATCCACGTAAGTGTATCCCGGGATCTCCTTCTTCACCGATTCAAACGTTGGCCTGTATGGAAGATTCTTATCCCCCATAATCCAGGAACTGTCCAGCTGCGCTATCGTAATTCATCGGACGCAGGCCCGACGCCGAAGCCCAGGTGCCTGGCTGGCGTAACGAAAATTCGTACGGCCAGCGACCCAACCCATAGCTACCAGAGCCGTCTGCTACCTGTACTTCATCAGTACTTGCTGCAATATTTGGATACTTCTTAGCCAGTTCAGGATATATTTCGGCTGTTTTCTGGGAAGCAAGCACCGGCGAAAGGAACTGGGACGAATCTTCCAAACACGCAATTGTTGTGTATGTTGACCCCGCTAATCCACCAGACCAACGAGCTAACGGGCGATGCGGCAGCTTAATCGGTTGCCCATCTGACTCAGTATCGGTAATACCTAATGCTTGGCGATACTCAGAATCGAGAACATATCGGAAATCAGCGTAGGCAGGGATTGACACGTGAAGACCATTAGCTTTCGCACGAATAGAGCCTCCCTCAGTATCTCCGGTTGAACCGGTCCCAATTGTCATGCCCCCATAGTCACCAAAAACTGATAGGTAGGCATCCCACACAAATGTGTGTTCTTCGTCGAACTCAAACACATCGTCAAAAACAATGTGCTTTGGTTCGAAGAATCCAGTTGGACGATCCGGGATATGACTCCACGTGCCGTCAGCTTTCTTTACGACGACGGATTCTTGATCAGCTGGATCATAAAGCGCGGCATCGATTGGCTTGCCGTCGAGCGTCATATTCTCCACTGGCTTCCAAAAATATGGATCGTTCGAGTCGCGACGCGTATACTGCCAAGTCACTCCAAGACGAAACTGTTTAGTAGGCGCGGTATTTTCGCCAACTGTTTGATCCCCGGTGTAATACCAGCGCATGGCGGTTCGCACACCATCGCACGGATTAATAACCGTGCGGAAGCCAAACGTTGATATATGGGTGACTTGCGGATTAGCTTCATGCAAACACCCATCCCCCGGATCACCCGGTTTCCACTGCGGATCAGCCTTGCCATGGATCCATTCGAAAGATAGGTCATATTGTGGAAAGGGCCGTTGAGTGGCCTGTGCTGTCCCCACAATCGAGATGAGGAGACTGAAAATAATACTGACGGCCACAACGAAGACTCCCCAAGTTTTCTTCGCAATTTGGCCAGTTGTCTTTTGAAATGTATTCACAACCACTCAACTGCACTTTATACTCACATAGAAATCTTCTATTACTGGCATCCTATCTTGTTAAGGGACGCCATGTAGCTGTTATGCTAGTTTGCCGTTTTTCTCGGATTAAACATCGGCTAACTTTACTATTGATATGAGCTTGCTTCCTATCGTTCACCAGCCGAATTAGACGACGCACAACGATAGATAGTCAACAGGCAACGAAGGCTGTGCGTTACAGGTTTCAGATTGAATCTACAGCTGCCCGTCGTAAAGCCGGGTGAAAATAACACCACAATGTCGAGATAGCACATATCCCGATACACACAATAAGCGGACTAGTATGGTTCCAACTGTACAAGGCGGTAGATCCAATCGGAGCCACCGCATAAGCGATTCCCCCATTAGCATTAAGAATACCTGCTAATCCACCTTGCTCATGATGCTCCACCAACGCAGTGGGACCAGCATTATATCCAGTCAACGCCAGCCCCATTCCGACTCCCACACCAGTGCACGCCACCAAATACGATCCTAAATGTGCCGGGAGCATTAAACATGCGACACCTAAACACAGCATCAGCGTACCGCGACGTAATAACACTGCCGGCTTCCATTTAGACAGCGGAGCTACCACAGCTTGTCCGAGAATCATCGCGACTCCCATCACCGCCATGCAGAGCGCAATCAGCCCAGCTGAATAACTCGGCTCGAGTTGGAGACCATCTTGAAGGAGAAATCCGAAGATCGTCCCCACGCTAGCAAATGAAATGTAATTTAACAGCCCAACGCTAAGGAACGGAAAAACCCGCGGGTCCCGGTAATGGACAGCTGCAGGTTTTTCCACCCGATAAGATTCGCTAGAGGGATGAAAAAATAGCAATAAAACACAAATCCCTGCAACCATCATCACCGGCATAACTACTAAAGGCAGCATAATACCGCCGTAGGCAGCTAAAGCTCCGCCAATTATTGCTCCGAGAATCGATGCGATACCCTGCGAGGCACCTAACGCACCAACACCTTTGATTCGTTCAGATTCGGTAACCGTATGCGTGACAATATATGTTTGTGACGACGGAGCTACAGCAGCTATTGCGCTACCATAAAGTACACCTCGGGTAAGTAAAATAAGTACCACCAGCACACCTGTGGTTCTGTAACCAGAGAGCCCGATATGAGATACATATGCAAACGATGCTAGAGCTATAAAGCCAAGAAGCATCGACAAAAGTAGTACTCGGCGAGTCCCCCACCGCAGTGAGGCCCTTCCCCAGACTCCAGCAAAAAGCGCGAACATGATTGCTGCTGTAGAGATAGCTGCCCCGATATGCCATTCGGCTAATCCAAGTTTTCGCGCTAACGGAGCAAGTATGGGGTTAAGAATCATTTGCCCCATGAAAGCCAATAAGACGGTAAATAGAAGTATACGTAATTCACTTTTCAACATGGTTTTATCTCTACTAGTTAATTACGGCCCTATGTTAACTGACCAAAGCCATGCGCAGGAGGCCGTATTCCGGCTTGCAAAGCCGCGATGATAAATTCGATTTTTGGCTCAACCAAGTCCCGGTATATGTCAGGACTATAAAGCAACGCAGATAGATCAGTATCTAACTGCTGATTAGATATTTCAAGGTTGCGTTGGATAAGATCACGTCGTTCATGATCATCAGGACCAGCACGATATGCACTTACTCCCAAATGAATTGTGATGGCAGTGTCACCAATGAAATCTAGTGCGAATAGAACTATGTCTTTAGACAGTCCAGCAGCGGTAAAATCCTCAACTATTGACGGCACTGATTTCATAAAATTGACTTGCGGAAATGGATATGTGTAAAGCGTAAGAGCAAATCCTGGGAACGCTTCGCACAGTTCCCAACAGTACCGAGACCACTCACGAAGCATATCTGGCCACGGTACTTGCGGCGAAACCCACGGCCGACGTCGAGCGATCTCCTCTAAACAAGCTGCAACCAGATCGTCACGAGAATTGTAGAGGCGATACAGGCTAGGTGCGCCTACCCCAACAGCCCGTGCCACCTGGGACATAGTGAACTTGTCCAAACCAATTCGTAGCACTGCATCGATAACTTGTTCTGCAGTAAACTTCGGCTTTGGACCAGTTTTACGTCCCAGGCGCATATGCATTATGTCAACGACCATCCTTTAGCTGCTTGACGAAGCTCCCAAAACTCCCGATACGTTCCGTCTTTTTCAAGAAGTTCTTGGTGCGTACCTTGTTGAGCAACTCGTCCGTGAGAATCTAAGACTACAATCTGATCTGCTGTTTGGATTGTAGATAACTTATGTGCAATAACGATAAGTGTAGCCCGCTCACGCAAATAATTCAGCGACTGAACGACATGATTCTCATTTGCCGGATCTAAAGCACTGGTCGCCTCGTCAAACAAAACAATCGGTGCATCTTTGACGATAGCCCGAGCAATTGATACCCGCTGGCGCTCGCCACCGGACAATGCGCGTCCGCCTTCACCAACTTTTGTGTTCCAGCCATCAGGCAGACGTTTAACGATCTCTGTTACCCCGGCCAGGTCCGCGGCATGGCGAATCTGTTCCTCAGTAGCGTCCGGATTGCCAACTCTAATATTTGCTTCAAGAGTGTCATCGTAGAGGTAAACATCTTGGAATACCCATGCGATTTGCTCCATAAGATCCGCCACACGTTGTTCTTTCACTGGAACGCCGCCAACGAGAACTGAGCCTTGTTCAACTTCATAGAATCGCGCAATGAGACGCGCTACTGTTGTTTTTCCACAACCAGAAGGGCCTACGATAGCAGTGAACGATTGAGGTGCAAACCGGATGCTGACACCATTGAGTACGGATGTCTCCGAAGTATAGCCAAAATGCACGTCTTGCAGCTCTACTGCCCCTGGACGTTCAACTGGCTTTGGCGAAATTGGGTCAGTTAATACCGGCTCGTCAAGTAGCTCGTCAATCTGTGATAGCAGCGGCCTAGATCCTTCTAACGCCATACCTAACGAACCAATCTCGGACAACATGGTAGTGAAGCGAAGCATAATTCCAATAAACACAATGGTTGCAATCGGATCGCTAAAGCCAAAAGTCGCACTGACGGCAATGATCATCGCGAACACTGCAACGAACTGCGTTGCAGTACCAACAATGACATTTCCTAATACACCCCACCATAGGCCGCGAATGCCGGCCTTTTCGGATGCCTTTGTTGCCGAAATGAGCGGTTCGAACGAACTCGCTTGTCCACAAGCTCGCAAAATTGGTTGGTTTTGAGCAAATTCCACCAGCCGTGCCGATAGTTCTTGCGACGGCGGGGTAGTTAACTTGTCATCATGTTCTTTACAACGTTGGGACGCCCAAACTGCCAGTAACATGACCGGGACGCATATTGTTAAAAGCATGCCCATCGACGGCGACCAGATCCAGCATCCAGCTAGAAGCACAAGCATAGTAAACGTGTTCATGATCATCGGCGCTAAAAAGTGGGCGAATGATTCGCCAAGCATCAGCATCTGTTTCGATACTAACCTCGAGAACTTCCCTGCAGTTTCTGAGGTGAAATAGCCAAGTGGCAGCCGAGCCACTTGATCACCTATTTGCTTATGCAAACTCACCATGGAATCCAAAGCTACCGAATAGTTTGCCATCGCAAGTACATACTCTAAGATTGCCGATGTTATTCCCAAACAGAGCAAGACACAGAGCCAACCGACGATAGACAAGCCCCACACATTCTCATTCTTTACCAGCGCAGTCGCTGCAGGTAAGAAAGCAGACAGAGCCAGACCACGAATGACGCCAGAAATAGCAGCAAGGATGAATACGGATCGGAGCTGTTTTTGACCTTGGGAGCTTAACAACCGAAAAATCTGTTGGGTAATCCCTCGTGATACCGTTTTCATGCGTTCGTTCCTTCCCACAGAGCTGCATAGAGAGGATGTTCATTCACTTCATCTGGAGTGCCCACTGCGCTCAACCGTCCTTGTTCTAAAATTGCCACTTGATCCACTCCCTGTACTGATGCCGGACGATGGGCAATTGCAAGAACTGTTCTTCCACCTTTCCGAGCTTTGATAAGGCGAGTTAATGCTGTTTGAATAAGTGCTTCAGATTCCGGATCAGTAAATGCAGTTGCTTCATCCAAAATAAGAATTGGTGCATCAATCAACAGAGCGCGGGCGATAGACAAGCGTTGACATTGTCCACCGGAAAGATAGGTATCAACTCCGTAAACAGTGTCCAAGCCACGAGGCAAAGCGGCAATCTCATCAGCAATCTGGGCATCCCGTAAGGCCTGCCAAATCGCTTCATCGTCCGCCTGCGGGCATCCCAACCGCACATTATCGCGAATCGACAGCCGAAGTATTTGCGGATCTTGCAAAACAAAACTGACGTATCGGTACAGTTGCGCATCAGGCCATTGCCTAATATCTATCCCACCGATAGTAATTGCTCCGCTGTCCGGGTCAGAAAACCGAGCTAACAGGGTTGCCAAAGTCGATTTTCCGCCGCCTGACGGACCAATAAGTGCGGTTATGCTTCCCGGTTTGAGCGTCAATGAGACATCATCAACGGCGAGGTTATCACCATAGCTAAAAGATACATGGTCGAAAACGACTTCTTCTGGCACGGTTGTGTCACGATCGACCCCTTGGGGATCAGACGATTGGGAGATCTGCGGGATATTTAATATATTTTGAATACGCAGCGCAGCCGCACCAGCCATCTGAATCGACCACGTCATATTGGCCAAAACTTCGATGGACTGCGGAATCATCAATGCGATAATCGCTGTAGGGATAACGTCAGTAGCCCGAGCATAGCCATAATAAACAGCCAACGCTCCTAATCCGAGATTTGTTAGAAGCAAAACAGATGTTGAAATCGCCGAATATGCTAATGCTGACATCCGTAGTAGCGGCCCGCACCAAGCCAAATAAAAACGATGGAACTCTTCGGTAGCACAACGGTAACGCTCATGGGCTTTGCCGGTACGTCCAAAAGCCTTTACCACCGCAATGCCGGTAATAAACTCAACCATCGTTGCCGAAACATAGCCTAACCGAGTATCCATCTCAGCAGTTTTTTCGCCCATATCTCGCATCATGTATGCCATCGCACCAAAGTAGAACGGGATCGTGGCAATGGCGATGAAGCCCAATAACCAGTTGAGATAGAACGCATATACTAGCAACGCAATGGGACTGACAATAGCAACTGTATTATCAACTGGAGCGTGTGCAACCACGGTGTGCACATCAGCAGTATCATCTTGGACAGCTTTACGCACTAAACCAGAGTTAGTTTTGGTAAACCACGATAATGGTGCTCGCGCGATGCGTTCGGCAACCTGATCTTGTAGGATTCGGCGCAGATGCATATCGGCAAAATGCGTGACGGCTAACGCCAAGACATATAGGAAGAGTCTTGTTAAAAAGAGCCAGATGAGGAGCATCAGAGCATTTCTTACTTTATCTGGATCAGGGCTAGTGCCGCGTTGCCATGCTTCTAAAAGTGTGCCAGACAGCTGTACTAAAACAATGTATGGGCCAACCGAAAGTAGCGCTGAGGTCACGGCAAGTATCCGAGCCAGCAGGATGCGTCCAGAAATCGGTTTCAGGAGGTCGTTAAACGCAATCCTCCCGGCTTTATCTTTTTCTTTATTACTAATTTCAGAATTATCGTTCATAACAATCTTCCGTGTGGGGTAGGTTTGATGTAATGGAGTGCATCCAATAGTCCAAATGAAGAATCCGATCGGCGCACGAAGCTAGTAGTTCTTTGTCATGAGTAATAACCACAATGATGTGTCCACAGTCAGCGAGCTGACGAAAAAGCGAACTAATTGCTTGTAGCTGACGGTAGTCCACACCAGATGTCGGTTCGTCGAATATAACCAGCCGGCGCCTAGTAGCTAACGCAGCTGCAATAACAAGACGTTGTTTTTGCCCACCGGACAAGGCCAATGGGTGTCGATGTTGGGACGATAGCAACCCCAGTTGTTCCAGTAAGCTCTCCGCTTCGACGTCGGTATCACTTCCTAACGTCACTTCTTTAATGACGCTATTGGCAAAGAGTTGCCGATGGACATCTTGCATAACGATGGAGCTAAGCGAGGACAATGCTCGAGGTGAGCGGGGTTGTCCATCGAGATATATTCTGCCTGATTGCGGTTTAAGTAGCCCACACAGCAACCGCGCTAACGTTGTTTTTCCAACACCGTTAGCGCCAGTTAACGCCGTTATTTTGCCGGCGGGAAGATCAACACTAAAATCATGCAAAACCTCATGGCCCGGGTAGGAAAAATTGAGATTGCGCAACGATACGCCAGTAGTTATCGGTGGTTGAGAAGCGTGCTCCATACCAGTTTCGACGCGAGGAATCGCACTATTTTTTGGTAAATCCAAAACACGCAATCCACGACGACGACGTTCGGCGTCGTCGAAGGCAAAAAACGTTGGTCCATCAATCATTTCCGGATCGGAACCAGGGTAAAAATAGACCACTTGGTCCACGAGATCGCGCAGAAAATATAACCGGTGTTCAGCAATAATAATGGTTTTTCCAGCCGCTTTTTGACGGCGGAGCACAGTCGAAAAATTATCAATCGCTTCCGGGCTAAGGTTCGACGTCGGTTCATCAAAGAGCAAAACCGGAACCATAGTTGCTAGGCCACTTGCTTGCGCCACAGATTGAAGCTGCCCACCAGATAACGTATGTAAACTTCGTTCTAACAGATGATATGTGCCAGTTTCTTTTGCGGCATCGATGCATCTATCCCACAGTTGTTCCGACGGCACACGGTAGTTTTCACCAGCATATGCAATTTCAGCCAAAACGTGCCCTGTGAAAAACTGTGTCCGGGGATTTTGGAACACAGTGGCGCTTGTTTTTCCGATATCTGTCAGATCGACGTCGTCCACTTTATGTCCGCTAACCGTCACGCTTCCACTCATGTGCCCTGGCTGGAGCTGCGGGATTAGCCCGTTGATCATTTTCAACGCAGTGGATTTTCCGCTTCCTGACGGTCCGCAAAATAGAGTGCAACTTCCCGCTGGTATATGGAGGTTCACATGTTGGAAGACGAACGACGGTTGCTGCCCTTGCGGAGCCGGGTAGGCAAAGCAAACGTCATCAAAATTAACTTCCCCGTTATCGTGCTTAGTCATCGTATCAATCCTGGAATATGGGCAAAACCGAGTAGTTCTTCACCAGTTGGATTCCAAAACCGCATCAGAACATAGCTCATAGTGACGAATAAAATAAGTGCATCTGCTGGCCGAAATCGAGTTGCGTATAACGGCAGTGGCCGCTCGTTAGACCCTAGGCCTCGGATCACTGCCGAGGCAGTGAGATCGTCTGCAATTCGAACGACTCCAGCTAGCAACGGAACAATTAAATATTGCACCGTTTGTGTTGGGTGACGAATGACGTCTGCACCTACAAGGTTTATTCCACGCAGTTTCATTGCTTCTTGGATGGCTTTGAACTCGGCAAGTATTGTTGGAATGAAACGTAGCATCACGAGGACCGCCGAAACAAAGCTTGCCGGCAAATATAGTGCACGCAGTGCCGCCCCCAGTTCAGACGTGCTGATGGAGTAGATAGCATAAATACCTATCGTTGCAGTCAAGATAAAACGAGACATCCAAAAGCTGATACCTATCAAGAAGGCAACAAATCCGTTAGTGCCTAACGACGCACCGTAGTAGGTGAACAGAAGAAATCCACTCTCTAAAGCCACGAACCTGATAACACCTTTAAGCGTCCCAACCGAAGCAAAAAGAATTCCGACTATGGCAGTTGCCATGAGTAAAACAGGAGCGCTAGCTCCACCAATGACGGTGATGTTTATGGCTAAAACGACTAGCAGGGTTGTGCGCGGATCATTTTTAAAATAGCGAATCGGTTTCCACGAGGTACACATCTGATCCGGTACGTTCACAGCGTTCAACGTCATCTCACTATTTAGGCGATGCCGGCTTTAGCGAAATTCTTCCGCAGAATTTTTGTTCCTACCCAGCCGCCGATAAGGGCGACAAAGAAGTTCACGATGGTGAAGATGATGATGATATTCGGAGTGAAAATTGCCTGCATATGATCGGCATACTCTTGCCCCATTTGCACGGCAATATCAGCAAAATAGGCATCGGCAGCATAGAAGATCGGCAACCAGGCGCCGATATACCATTGCTGGAGAATCACATAAGCAAAGATGTTCTTCTTTTCATCAGTGTAATTGCCTGACTTGGCAACAAGATCCGCAAGGAAAGATGCAACAACAGTGAATGCTAAGGTTGTCCACGCATGGCCAGTGAGCATCATTAATAAGCCGACGATGATACCCAAGATAGTTAAAGCGCCGAATGACCGGATTTTATTCAACATCAAAACGATCACTGTACCTTCGATTAGAAGTGCTAATGGTGCGCTCACGAACATGAATTGTGGGCCAAAGAACCCCAGCATGCCGATGGCGAAGAACACAACGAAATAGATAGCTGTGAACACGCCGGTGTAAACAATTTTTTGAGCATTTGTACCTGATGCGGAACGAGTGCGTAGCTCTGGCATTTCTTGGTTAGACATAACAAACCTTTCATACTGAATGACGTTCGGAATTAGGTTAGCACACCCTAACTCTGAACGCTATTCTTTATTATTCAATCGGTTAATCCACTACGCCAATACCACTTATTCGGCTAACCATCTGTACCAACAACATATGAACTATCCGATAATCTCATAGTGGATTTTCCGACATAAGGCGCGGAAAATTACTAACGTGAAAAAGCAACGTGAACTGATAATCCCACCCATGGGCCCAGCATGGTTTTCTACGGTAATGGGCACCGCCATCCTCGCCGCTCTTTTAGGAAGGAGAAGTGCAGACCATCCGTGGTACCTCCCCATTGCAACTACGTTGTTGCTGATCGGAACTCTCTTACTCATCATGTTCACGGCAACATATATCACCCGCTGGATATGGAAGACGTTCCACGGAAATACACATATCCGGTTACTTCCGGTCGTTGATCCTGCATGGGGAAGCGTCTCCATGGGCTACCTTGCCCTCGGCGCAGCCCTCTTGACCATCGGTCCGCAATGGGGATTAGACACGTTTGCCGTCATCGGAGATACCTTCTTGTGGTGGACTGGAACGTTCATTGGACTTGTCACAAACTTTTCATTCCTCGCCCATGCATTATTCCGTCAGCTAGGCCAACCAACTCCTGTTTGGGGCCTCGCCGTCGTGGGACCGATGGTTTCAGCCACCACTGGCGCTATGCTGCTACGCGAATACGAATCTGTTGGACTGCAATTTTTCATGCTTACCGTTTCGTTTCTCTGCTTTATTATCGCTCTGGTACATGGGCTCATCATATTTGCCTTGTCTTACGGTGCAGTCAAACGCTTCAAACCGTTGCCTTTAAAAGATGCAATAAGTGCGTGGATCCCACTTGGTATCGTCGGGCAATCCACTGCCGGAGCTGTTGCTATTTCCCACTCCTCAGGTCTATTCTTACGAATCAGCATCCACCCGTATGCCACCACAACCGCAGTAATTTATGCCGTGATCATGCTGATTCTGAGCGTGCCGGTTCTAATATTTGCATTCCATCAAACCTGGCGCGCTTTACGGAGTACCATCCCCTTTTCGCCCGGCTGGTGGGCGCTAACCTTCCCAGTAGGCACAATGTCGTTAGGCGAAACAATGCTTTCGGAACTGCCCATACTACGTGGCTCACTTTTAGCATCCATCTCGGGAACAATCGGTACTGCGGCATTAGTATTCTTGTGCTTCACGTGGACGCTGTGCGCTACATCGAGCCTGGTTGCCGTCCTCGCCTATCACCGCCGCTCCTAGATGTTCCTCACCCAAAGCGGCCGGAGACGTAATCTTCGGTTTGCTTATTAGCCGGGTTAGAGAAAATCCGTTCCGTATCGTCATATTCCACCAGATGTCCCGGTTTCCCCGTCCCCTCGATATTAAAGAATCCGGTCTTTTGAGAAACGCGGGCAGCTTGCTGCATATTGTGTGTCACAATCACGATCGTGTAGTCCTTTTGGAGCTCTTGCATCAAATCTTCGATAGCAAGAGTGGAGATCGGATCAAGCGCAGAACACGGTTCATCCATTAACAACACTTTAGGTTTTACCGCAATAGCACGAGCAATACACAATCGTTGCTGTTGTCCGCCTGACAGCGAGGACCCAGGACGTTCAAGGCGATCCTTTACTTCTTCCCAGAGATTTGCGCCACGTAGCGAGGTTTCAACAATCTCCGCAGCCTCACTTTTCGCCATACGACGATTGTTCAACCGTAAACCAGCAAGCACATTGTCTTGGATGGACATGGTTGGGAACGGGTTAGGACGCTGGAACACCATGCCCACATGTTCACGTACCCTCACCGGATCGACACCAGGTGCATAAATATCTGCACCATCGATAATAACTGAGCCCTTCGAATGAGCACCTGGAATAACTTCGTGCATCCGGTTCAGCGAACGTAAAAACGTCGATTTTCCACAACCAGATGGTCCAATAAGAGCAGTGATCGAACGGGGCTCGATGTCGACGTTGACGTCTTGGACAGCGAGGAAGCTCCCGTAGTAAATATTGAGGTCTGATACTTTGATTCCATCTTGCATGGCTAGTCCCTTCGTTAATGGCAGTGCCATAAATATTTTTAGTTTCCGGCAGGCGCGAAACGCTTAGCGATCCAGCGCGCGAAAAGATTGAGGAGCAATACGATACCAATCAAGATAAGCGCTCCGGCCCATGCAGTTATCTGATGGCCTTTGGTGTATTCGTTGTAGACGTAGACTGGCAATGTGAGCATTTGCCCCTGGAACATGTTCAGATTATATGAATCTGTGGTTCCGGCCGTGATAAGTAACGGAGCCGATTCACCAATGATACGGGCAGTTGCGATAACAATTCCAGAAACAATTCCAGAAACTCCAGTACGAAGTACCACTTTCACGATCGTTGCCGCTTTAGACACACCTAAAGCGTAAGATGCTTCGCGCAGCTCGTTGGGTACCAGTTGGAGCATTTCTTGAGTGTTTCGAACCACCAGTGGAGTCATCAACACCACCAGCGCAATAGCGCCCATGAATCCGGATTTGAACTGTGCTTGCCCAAAAAGCTGCTGATTGACAATTGGAATGAGAGCCGCAGCGAACAAACCGGCAACAATCGACGGAATACCGGTCATCACATCGACTAAGAACGTAATAATTTTCGCAAACGTACCTCGGCCATATTCCACCAGATAGACGGCAGTGAGTACACCGAAAGGCACCGAAATCAATGCTGCTGTGCCAGTAATGACCAAAGTTCCAATAATGGCGTGCCCAGCCCCAACAACCGTATCGATATTTGACGAACCGAATGTGGTGTGGGTAAAAAACCCAGCCTGAATCATCCGGGTCCAGCCGTGGATGGTAACTGTATACAGCAGCGAGATCAGCGGAATAACAGCCATCACGAATGCGCCAATAATAATGTTGGTAGCTAACCGATTCTTACCGTATCGCCGTCCTTCTACCGCGAAACCACATAACGCGGAAAAAGCTAAGAACAATGCAGCAGTAGCCATACCGGCTACCACAATATCTGGTTGCTCTTGGCCAATGACGAAGAAGAATAGCGAGATAATCAGCGCTGCCCCTCCGGCAGCGATATTAAACCATTTAGGCAGGTAGCGTTGCTTTCGCGAGGCGAACGTCTCTGGCACAGAATTTACCGTTGATAAAGTACTCATGCGTTAGCTCCCGAAAACTCTGCGTAGCGGCTGACGATGGCTCGAGCCACGAAATTGACAAGGAAAGTGATGATGAACAAAATAAATCCAAGCGCTACCAGGAAGTCAGAGGACAGCCCTGAAGATTCTGGAAAACGCAGCGCGATTTGCGAAGCAATCGTTGAGTGTTGACCGGGTTGAAAAATCTTGAAGTTAATCATGAGGCCTGGTGAAAGAACCATTAATAACGCCATTGTTTCGCCTAAGGCTCGACCAAAACCTAGCATCGTTGCCGACACAATTCCCGAACGACCGTGAGGTAACACAACCATCTTGATCATCTCATAGCGGGTAGCACCCAACGCCAATGACGCTTCTTCTAACAGACGTGGGGACTGGAGGAATACCTCACGGCACAGCGAAGTGATAATCGGCAAAATCATGACTGCCAAAATCACTCCACCCATCATGATATTTCGAGCCGGTGGCAAGAAGATCAATGCGTCGGGTTGCAGCGGCCACCATTCGAAGGTTTGCGCCAGAGTTGAAAAGCCCGGCAGTCCCCCGCTCCACACTTCTTTGCCGTCAACCATTTCTTTGGTTCCGGAGATGAACTCGAAAACTGGAGTGAACGACGTCGATATCCACGTAAAAATTGGACGCAATAGCGGTTCTAACGTCCACATCCCCCACAAACCAAATACGACTGATGGGATAGCGGCTAGCAAGTCGATAATTGATCCGAAAAAGACTGCAAGGCGACGCGGAGCATAATGCGAGATGAATAATGCAATACTCACCGCGAACGGTACCGCGATAATCAGTGCGATAATCGAGGCGAGCATCGTACCAAAGAGCGCAGCTGCTGCGAACTGCCAAAAATTCTTTCCGCGTGTAAATTCAACCTTTTCGATGATTGTCTCACCGGATGCGAAAAGTGCATTCTGAGAGGACAACAACAAGAAGATTGCCACCGCTGCCAGCAACACAAGAATCATGGCGCCGGCGCCACTAGACATCCATCGAAAGATTTTGTCTACGCGTGACCCACGCGCCACCGGCGACCACACCGCATGCGGTCGGTCGTCCTGCTCACGAATATGAGATACGGTTGCGGCAGCTATATCGCTTCCAGCCATTGTATTTGTGTCCACTAGATCCTCAATTTCGTTCTGCCCGCTACCGGGCACTGATGGACCGGTTTGGTAGCAACCGGTCCATCATGTGGATGTTAGCCGTTGATTTGCTCAATAGCAGCCATAACCTTATTGCGCAGCTCATCGGAGATTGGCGCATTGCCACCACGGGATTTTGCGGCAACGTCCTGACCGTCAACTGAAGCCACATACGTCAAAAAGCTCTTCACATTTTTCGCGGTTTCTGCCTGATCATAATCAGTACAAGCCAACAGGTAGGACACCATGACGATCGGATATGCCCCAGCAATCGAGCCATCACGCTTAAGGTCTACCGTAAGACGGCGTTCGGATGCGTCCACACTAGGTAACGATCCGTCTACGATCTTGGCGGCTGCTTGTGGCGAGTACGGCAAGAATTCCCCTGCGACGTCGACATCAGCTGAACCCAGATCTCCGATTTGGGAGGCATCGGCATACGTGATCGCACCTGGCGTCGACTTCACCAGATTCACCACACCAGAAGTCTTTTCCGCCGATTGCGTGCCAGTACGCGGCCAGGTATCAGAAGGTTCATAAGGCCATTGACCGCCAGCAGCTTCACTCAAATACTGTTGGAAGTTTTCGGTAGTACCCGAATCGTCTGCACGATTGACTGGGATAACCGTCAAATCGGGAAGTGCCACGCCTGGGTTGAGCTTAGCAATCTCGGCATCGTTCCAGGAAGAAATCTTCCCATCGAAAATATGGGCAATCACTTGCGCAGATAGTTTGAGAGAGTCAATCCCTTCAAGGTTGAAGGTCACTGCGATGGGCGAAATATACAGCGGCAATTCCAGCGGTTCTGCCCCGCAACGTTCAGTAGCTTTCTCAACTTCTGCAGCGTCAAGTATCGAATCAGTTCCTGCATAATCGACTTGTCCAGAGATGAACTGTTTACGGCCAGTACCGGAACCAGTCGGATCATAGTTGACCACAATGCCCGAGTCAGTGGTGAAATTATCTCGCCATGCTTGTTGAGCATTAACTTGAGAAGACGCACCCGATCCGTTCAACGACGAGCCTGCGGAAGTAGAACCATTATCATCGGCATCATTGGATGGTCCGGCACATGCGCTCAGCCCTAAAGCCACGACTGATAGTAATGCAATAGCTTGAGTACCAGTTTTCATAGTCACGATTCGTTTCCTTCGATTGACCTGTGAGGATTATTCTTCCTCACCTGTTCTTCAATCTAGTAGGCCAACGTAACCACTCAATACACTGCGGGTTAACAGTGGGTGAACATTGTGTAGATATTATTCGGCAACAAACTTGTATCCCAACCCGCGTACAGTGACTAACATACGCGGCTGGCTGGGAACCGGCTCAATTTTCGAACGTAACCGCTTAATATGAACGTCAAGAGTTTTCGAATCTCCGATATAGCCTGCTCCCCAAATACGGTCAAAAATCTGGGTACGGGTCAACACCCGCCCCGCATTTTCCATCAAGAATTCCAAGAGTTCGAATTCACGCAACGGCATCGGTATTTCGTTACCCGCCACTGTCACCACATGAGATGTCGGGTCTAAAACAACCTCTCCTACCGTCATAGCTTCCAGATCGACGTCGTCTTCTATCGCTACCGTTACGCTACGCCGCAACAAGGCACGCACCCGCGCCAACAATTCCCGATACGAATACGGTTTCGTTATATAGTCATCGGCACCGATCTCTAAACCAACAACTTTATCTATCTCCGAGTCCTTCGCACTGAGCATAATGATCGGCACAGCTGAGTTCTTCCTGATCTCCCGGCACACTTCAGTACCAGAAAGCTTGGGTAACATCACGTCAAGCAGCACCAGATCCGGGTTCTCAGAGCGAAAAACTGCGAGCGCTTCGCTCCCGTCGGCCGCGGTGACCACCGTAAAATCGTCACGCCCGAGGTTGAAGGCGAGGGTTTCACGTAAGGTGGATTCGTCGTCAACAACTAAGATCGTCGTCATCAGTTCTCTCCTTCTGCTTCTATACGTGCTGCTTGGATTGCATGGTGAGCTAACGGCAAGATGATGGTGAATGTTGAGCCTTGCCGCACTTGACTCCATAGTTTCACTTCGCCACCGTGATCGTGAACGATATGTTTAACAATGCTTAAGCCCAAACCGCTACCTCCGGTTTCGCGTGAACGCGCCTCGTCTCCACGATAGAACCGTTCAAATACCCGCTCTTTCGCATCGTCAGGGATCCCTAAACCGGCGTCGATCACAGCGATTGACACGTGGTTGTTTTCCGCGGAGACCACCACGGATACTCGCGAATGCGGATGCGAGTATCGCACGGCGTTGTCGAGCAAATTACGCAACGCGGTAACCAGCAATACATCGTCACCCAAGACCTCCAGGCCGGTTTCCCCGCCGTGGACCAGTTCGATCTTGCGCGCGTCAGCTTCGACCTGGATACGTGTGAGAGCTTCGGCGACGACGGCGTCCACTGATACCGTGCGTGGATCAGTGAGCGCGTCTGATTCTTGGAGCCGAGACAGCTGAATGATTTCTTGGACTAGTTGGGCTAACCGGTCAGATTCAGCTTCTAAACTCGAAGCAAAATGACGTACCTGTTCCCCGTCGTCACTCACGTTGGTAATCGTTTCGGCAAGTAACTTAATTCCGCCGATTGGGGTTTTCAGTTCGTGGGAAATATTAGAAACGAAATCGCGGCGGGTTTTTTCGAGCCGTAGTTTATCGGTTTGGTCTTCAAACAACACCACGACTCGATCCGAGGATGCCTTCGCCACACGTACCCAAATACGACGCGGACGCGAATGACGTTTGCGGATACTCACCATATCAAATTCGACGTCGCGTGCTTCCCCGGTGACAAACACTTCGGAAACAATCGCTGCCAGATTCGCGCGCAACACCCCGTCTTGGATCAGTCCAAAATTGGTTGCCAGCCCTGAGGCTCGAATAATGGCGTTGTCTTGATCAACTAAAATAAAAGACTCGGGCAACGTATCCAAAATGAGCATCACATGCTCTTCGGTAGTCGTTTTAACGCTCGCAATTTCTTGGCGTTCGCGATATCTACGGATACGCAGTTCGGTTAACCAGATTCCGCCAATAATGGCAGCTCCGAGCATGAGACCAACTGCGAACGTCATTGCTTCTTGCATACTTCTACCCTATCGGTCGCGGGCGCTCTGCACGAGCCGTATATGAATTTGACACCTGCTGTTAACCTTCAACAGGGTAAGAATTAACGCAGATATGTTTTACTGTGAGGGAAGACAGCAGTGGTATACCCGCAACAGAAGGAGATCTTGTGCGCGAACTTTTCCATCAACAGATGAACCGCCTAAACGATACGATTGTTTTGGAGGCAAAAGCCGTTAATAAGGCGATGGAGCGTGCTAGCGTTGCGATGCGTGATGCCAATCTTGCCAAAGCGGAAAAAGTGATCGACTCTGATCGCAAGATTGATTTCTTAGAGCGCTCTATTGATGAGATGGGTGTGTCCATTTTAGCTCGGCAAGCACCCGTTGCTTCAGATCTACGAGTAGTTGTTTCGGCGTTGCGCCTTTCGTCAATTTTGGAACAGATGGGTGATCTTGCTCGGCATATCGCCTACGTTGCGCGTAGCCGTTACCCGCATGCAGTGTTGCCTGATACTGCATTAGGTGTTTTGGTGAAGATGGCTGAGCATGCTAGTTCTATGGCGGGTAACGTGGCGTTATTGCTCGAAACTCGTGATTTGGAGTTTGCCACCGCGATCGAAGAGGAAGACGATTTCCTTGATGATCTCCATGAGAAAACTTTTAATTACGTGCTTGACGAGGATCTCGACCTGACGCGGCAAGAAATTATTGACATTATTTTATTAGGCCGCTATTTGGAACGGTTTGGGGACAACGCTGTTGCAGTTGCTCAACGAGTTCAGTTTATGGTGAACGGCATTGAGGATATCAGTGACCCGTTCGCTGAGGTTGATCTGACTGAGATCTGATTTTTATGAGCAAACTCGCGCTGGTTTACCAGCGCGAGTTTGCTCTAAGTGTGGTTGTTTTCTGGGCGTTAGTCGATGTAGACGGCAGTACCCGAAGCAGTCACCATGAGCATATTGTTTCCAGTTCCCAGTACTTCGTAGTCGATGTCGACGCCGATGACTGCGTTTGCTCCCAGTGCGGCTGCCCGGTTTTCCATTTCTTGGATTGCGGCTTCACGGCTTCGTAAAAGTTCATCTTCATAGGAGCTCGAGCGCCCACCAAAAAAAATTGCTTAATCCCGCACTGAAATCCTTAATAGCGTTCACTCCCTGGATAACTTCGCCAAAGACGATCCCGTGGTAGCGAATAATGTTGTGGCCTTCAATCGACGGTGTGGTTACTGAAATCATGGACTGCCTTCCGATGCTGTAGATAACTTTGTTTCGTTTTAGTGCCGATCTGGCGTTGAAATATCGAGGCGTTCGATCAGTTGGTCAACTCGCTGTGCGATATCTTCACGTATCTGTCGAACGACGTCGGTAGGCTGGTTTGCAGGATCTGCAACATCCCAATCCTCGTAGTGCGTTCCTGGGAAAATCGGGCAGGTCTCACCACAGCCCATGGTGATCACCCAGTCGCTTTCGGATACGTTATCGACGGTGAGCTGGGTGGGGCTACCACCGAGGGGTTCTAATCCGATTTCGGCTAAGGTCTCATATGTTTGTGGATGAAGTTCGTTAGCCGGCGTTGTTCCGGCAGAAAGCACACGCACCCGATCATCTGTTTTTGCTGCCAATAACGCAGCCGCTATCTGTGATCGTCCGGCATTTTTTCGGCATGCGAACATCACTGTTACTGGTTGGTTATGGCTGTTTTGCGTCATCGCACGTCTTCTTTCGCCGAAGAATAAAACTTTCGCTCAGTCTATCGCATGACAGATAGTGTTGGTGCTCATCCGATGTCTTTTTATTGGGTTCGCACGTCGGAACTCCATTGCGTTATGCTTCAAATATATCTGAATCAATATTTTTTGATATGAGGACGTGTCACCATTATGGTTGCTTCCCAAGCCAGCACATGTGAAGCGGCAGCCTTACTAGCTGCTATCGCAGACCCCATCCGGTTAGCAATCATCACCAAACTCGCTTCATCTGGCACTACCTGCGTATGTAACCTCCAAATCGAACCCGTCATCCCCGATAATCAACTCAGCTACCACCTCAAAGTCTTACGAGATGCCGGCCTAGTAACCAGCGAACGGCGCAGCAGGTGGGTGGATTACACTCTCATGCAAGATGCTCTAGATCGTCTCCATGCGGCGATCCCCAGCCGTGAAGTACTTCCAGCCGTTGAAGAGAACGTATCGTGAACACAACAACCCGTCCATCGAGTACCGTCAGCCTCTTCGCCCAACTAGCTTTGGGACTTGTTCCGTGGGTTGGCGTCTACCTCGCCAACCTGCCGTTCTGGGACTGGCTACTCTTTTCGGTAGCCGGCCTCGATCCACATACTCGTTGGAGTTCCGCCCTCCACTTTTTCTGCTATGACAGCACAAAAATCTTCTTACTACTAGGCGGACTGATACTCGCCGTGGTTCTTGGCTAGTCACGCCGTTTTGTTCCTGCTCCTCTATCCCACTCTTTATTGGCTTCGTCGCAGCTGGTATTCCGCTCTCCATCACACTGACCTTCCTTGTTGCCTCACCACTCGTTTCAGAAACTGCAGCGATCTTGATCGGCGCCCAATTCGGCTGGGACATCGCAGGAATATATATACTGGCCGGAGCCGTGATCTCATTTACGGTTGGCTGGATCTTCTCCCGATTCAACCTCGAACGCTGGGTAGAACAATCGGTCTTCGGCATCAAAGTCGGCGCTACCGTCGCCGCCGGCCACACACTCACCTGGCACGAACGTGTTGACACCACAATCCGAGACGCACGCGAGATCTTCACAAAAGTATGGCACTGGATCCTCCTCGGTGTAGGGATCGGCGCCCTCATCCACGGCTGGGTGCCTGCCGACGTCGTCGTCACATACGCCGGACCGAGCAACCCACTCGCTGTACCCATCGCAACGCTATTCGGCGTTCCCCTCTATGCAAAAGGTGGCGGAATCGTGCCGATCGCACAAGCCTTATGGGATAAAGGAATGCCGCTAGGAACCGTCATGGCACTTATCATGGGATCGATAGCTTTATCGATCCCTGAAGCTGTCATACTACGACGTGTCCTCAAACCACAACTACTAGCATTGTTCTTCGGATCTGTGAGTGCCGGAATCATCATCGTCGGCTATCTCTTTAATTTCATATACGGATAACGAACAAGCATCTGACATCGAACAGACAACACATTGTACCGAAAGGAAAGAAGACTATGGAGATCAAAATTCTTGGACCTGGATGTGCCAACTGCGTCAACCTCGAAAAAGCTACCCGTGCAGCAGTCGACGAACTCGGCATCGAGGCCAATATCGAAAAAGTCACCGACTACGCAGATATTCTCAGCTACGGGGTTATGAACACCCCTGGGCTCGTCGTCGACGGCGACGTCAAAATTGCTGGACGCGTCCCGAAAGTCAACGAAATCGTCGACGTGCTGCGGGGCTAGTAACCACAAGCTCAAAGATAAGTATAGAACTATCCGGGGCAGCGTACGGCGATATTCTGAACGTTTTCGACGATGCACACTGCCCCGGATGGGTGTCAATAGTGTCTGAGCTGGGAAACAACTAGTTCATGTATGTGGTTAGTCGATGCGGGTCAGCGTCGAGCTTTTCTCGATCCCAACCATCCAAATCAGCAGCTAACGCGTAGGTACTTTCGAAGAATTGGCGAACCGTCTCTTCCGGATTATCCGACTTACGGACCGCCTCATAAGGCAGAACATACTCATACAATTCTTCACTGTAATAAGCTTCGGCAGGTTCAATCTTTTGGCGTGGGTAGCCATCTGGAGCCGGGTATGCGTAGGAATAGAACATGCCTTCGCCTTCGCCTCCAGGCCAAAAACCAGCACTAGATAGATGATGCGAATAGCCTTCCACCATCACCCAATCAGCACAATTTGGTACACCACCAGGATGCTCAGGAGCGAGCTCATCTACGAAACGAGTACACGCCATATCGAAAGATCCCCAGAAGAAATGTACCGGACTCACTTTACCCAAAAACCCAGCGCGGAAAGAATCCAACACTATATGAACCTTCGATAGCTGTAACCAGAAACGATGAACGGCATCTTTGTCATAACTCTTATGAACAGTATCCTCCGGGAACGGAATTGCTGGATCAACCTCATTCGGAATAACACTAATATCCATAGGCACATTAATGTCGGCCATAGACTGCTGCACCTTCGCGTAAAAATCGGCTACCGCCATCGCTTCCAACGCAAACTTCGCGTGAAGACCATTGCTACGCCGGAAATTGAGTTCATGGTTAATAAAGTCAAACTCAATATCAAAAACATCTCCCCCGAATGGGATTGAGGATGTTGTTAAGCCCACCGGCGATACATACAATGTGACCTGCCACCAATGATTAACCAGTGGCGCATACTGCATACGAATCTTGCCAATAATCTGCGTCCACATGTGCAAGGTATCGCGGGTATCTTCCCATTCATCAATCCGAAGTTCCGGCCATGAAGAAGGGGTCATCGAGGTGGTCATAAAGTTCTTCTCCGTTGAATCAGTGCCATAAACTATAACGTCTATCATACCAACCAACACAGCCAGCATAACCAGATCCGCTTCAAAACTAGCTTTTAGCAGAATCAAAAGTGATATCACTATAGCGCACGCACGCTTGTCAATCGCCAGAGCTTGTAGTCCAATTGGTGCGAACAACAATGTTCAGATAAGCCCTTGGATGCTACCCAATCAGGACGTGTTATCGACTGAGAATTTCAGTCCAGGTCAAGGCTAAAGAGAACAGAGGGTCTAACGCTCTAATTATCGCGCAACATCTGTTATCCGCCTATGCGCATAACAGGTAGCAGGTAACAAAGATGACAAACCTAGTTACACTCGGATCGTATGTGATGTCGCACTGGGCGCTATGAGTCTCCGGGATTCTTGTGGTAGCTTAGGAGTAATCGTTCAGCCCGCCTCGACACTTGGTCGAGAGTGGGCTGGATCTCTTATAAGGTGGAGATGGTATGTCGATTAAACCAGTGAAACAAGTTGCAACGATTGATGAACACATTGATTTATTGCGCTCTCGTGGCATGGAAGTCGACAGCAACCTTGCACGTCAATGGCTAACCTATGTGAGCTACTACCGGCTATCAGCCTATTGGTATCCCGCCAGAGAAATGGCTAACAACAATACACGTATAGACACATTCGTTGCTGGGACTAGGTTTAGTGACGCGGTGGCCTTGTATGAAGCGGACAGAAAGCTGCGTTCTCTTATCCATGACGGAATGGAACGTATTGAAATCGCGATGCGAACCAGCATCGGTGAGATCCTGTGTGAGACGGATCCTTTAGCTTATAGCGACCCAAACCAGTTTCGTACTACATTCAAGCACCAACAGTGGATGAGCACAATTAATAAGCGTATACAGCGAGTAGGTAAGCGGAGTGAATCAATCAGACATTATCAAGCTGACTATGCGGGCAGGTACCCATTTTGGGTGTTAGCTGAAGTGCTTGATTTCGCCGATATCTCACGCCTGTTCGAAGGACTACCAGGCCGATATCAACAGCAAGTAGCTGAGAATCTGGGGATCATCATCGATTTAAGTATCCTGACGAAGAATCAGCAGCGCAAAGTGAAACTACAATCGCCACTAGTGCGATGGACAGAACAACTAACTATTGTTCGCAATTTTTGTGCACATCACGCCCGGTTATGGAACAAGTCCTTCACTCCTGCACCGACCGAAGCGTTACGGACACGACAGGAATTCGCAGCACTCCCCGAGGGGCAAAGCGAAAAAATATACGGTGCTTTGACCATTATGGCTGCCCTTGTACGAACCGCCTCGCCCGGAACGACCTGGCCAAACAAAGTCACCACACTCATACGAGACGACTTCCTTACAAACCCGCTAGTACAACAAACCAGCTTGGGCATCCCCCATGGAGCAGCATTCACCCTCTAAGCCCCTAACTCCTTGCGATAAAACACGTACTCCCCCATCCACTTAGCAAGATTCTTTTGCCCAGATCGGGAGCAGAAAACAAAAGCACTATCGACATACTCGTTGAGCCTAAGACACGTCTTATTGTTATATTCTGCCTGCCTAGCAACCATGACCCTTAGACCATCCAAGACGCAATCACTCGTAAAATTCCCGACCCACCAGCAGTCTTATGAAACACAATGTCCTAGGATCAGCCAGCTAAATAGCATTCTTCGCCTACTCAACGCAGCCGGCGAAGAACACAACGGCCAACCACACAACACTGGGCTACGACAAACCCAGAGAGCGTATACCTGAACCCATCGGTTCAGTCAAAGGGCGTTACAACGATCACCAGAATCCCCATCATAATTCAGCCTAAATACACAGATACCGATATGACTATCGAAAAATAAATCCAATTAAGCGGCGAAGCCTCGGAAACTTTAGATCCCGACTTTTACAGAGCAACTAAATCAACACACATAATAAGCATCTACAAACATATTTTAGTATTGCCCTTACCTGTAGCAGGTTAACAATTGCCTAGTTTCGCAATCAATAAAATTCAGGTCAAGAACACCATAGTCCCGATTATTATTACCTTCTGGACAGCGCCCATATGTGAGGGCATCAGTACGATCGCGGAAAGCTGAAGGTCATGTCGAACTCGTGAGAGAGTTCGACATGACCCCGTTGTGTGGAGATGGGGAGAATTGAACTCCCGTCCGATAATGAGGAACCCAAGGCTTCTCCGGGTGCAGTCTGTTCATCGTTGTTTTCGGCTCCAGCACTCTAACAGACATGTTGCTGACGAACCTAGCTACTTGGGAGTCGCCTAGCGGTTAATAGCGAACCGCTAGTGCCAGTGGCTTTCAAAGGCGACGCCAGAGTTCTCACGCGAAAGCAACGTGAGTCTGACGGATTTCATGTTAAATGCGCTCGCTCAGGCGGCGAGGGCGAAATCAGAGTTCTGCTTGTTGGCAGTTATTTTTTCGCACAGGTCGTTAAAGAGATAACTGTGCATCCTCTACCCGCTTCCCTTCGGTAATCACTACCGTCGAAACCGATCATCCCCTATTCAGTTGTCACCTCATGATTCCGTCCATCTCTTCACTGAACGAAACCACGAAACATACTGTTTAGCCAGACTAACGCACCGCACCGGCGTCGTCAACCCAGAAAAACTCAGATGCTAGCTCACACGAGCTCAACAACGTTCGCGATCGAATCGTGAACGAAATCTGGACGGAATGGGAACTTCTCAATATCTGACTTCTTCGTCGAACCAGTGAGCACCAAATGAGTCTGCAAACCAGTTTCTACACCGGCTAGAACATCCGTGTCCATGCGGTCACCCACAATAGCAGTCGACTCCGAATGTGCACCGATCTTATTCAAACCATTACGCAACATCACCGGATTAGGCTTGCCGACGAAGAATGGCGAACGACCCGTCGCTTTTTCAATCAACGCAGCTACCGCGCCTGTTGCCGGAATATCTCCATCGGCTGACGGGCCAGTACTATCCGGGTTCGTTGCAATGAAACGAGCACCGTCTTGGATAAGACGAATCGCCTTCGTGATCGCATCGAACGAATATGTACGGGTTTCACCCAGCACCACGAACTCCGGCTTCGAATCGGTCATAATAAAACCCTGCTCATACAAAGCAGTAGTCAAACCAGCTTCACCCACTACGTAGGCCCGACGCGAATCCGACTGCTTCGCCAAGAACCCAGCCGTAGCCAAAGCCGACGTCCAAATATGATCTTCGGACACATCCAGTCCAGAGGTTTTCAATCGTTCTGCTAAATCACGTTCGGTGAAAATCGAGTTATTTGTCAAGATCAAGTGCGGGATATCTTTTTCCTGCAAACGTCCCAAAAACTCAGCTGCACCCGGCAACGCTTTACCTTCGTGCACCAGCACGCCGTCCATATCAATAAGCCATGACTTCATATACCTATGTTTACCATGTTTAGACGGCCAAGGATACAAGTTTCGCTTATGAAAGAACAGAAACTAGCCAATGCACGGCTAACTATGTGCACAGAGTTTGCAAAAACGAACCCTAATACTAAAAAACAGATGACATGAGCATCATTTTGCACACTGTATGCACGCTTGACTTCTTATCGACGTTGCTTACGGCGCGCCTCACTCATCGCGCGCTGTGCATCTCGTTCATCTTGCCGCCGGCGCAATGTCTCGCGCTTATCCCACTCCTGCTTACCGTGCGCCAAGGCAATTTCAAGTTTGGCGCGGCCGCGCACGAAATACAGCTCAAGCGGCACGATCGTTGTACCCTTCGCTTTTACTTTCACACCCAGCTCGCGAAGTTCATGAGCATGCAGCAGCAGTTTACGTTTAGCCGTAGGTTTATGGTTCGTCCACGAACCCATCGCATAGACTGGAATATTCATTCCAACTACCCAGGCTTCCCCCGAACGATCAACTTCAATCCAGGCTTCGCTGAGCGAGGCACGGCCCAACCGCAACGCCTTTACTTCTGTACCTGACAAAACTAAACCAGCTTCGAATACGTCATCAATGAAGTAATCGTGACGAGCTTTCTTATTGCGCGCAATGACCTGTTTAGCTTCCGCAGCCATCTTCGACTTTTGAGCTTGCGTGAGTTTCCCGGAGTTCTTCGCAGCGCTATTCTTTTTCGCCATGCGTTATCTCCTTCTCGTTAAAAACCTGGCAGACCCATCGGGTTGATAGCTGTACCATTCTGCCACACTTCGAAGTGAACATGGCAACCGGTAACTCGACCAGTAGCACCCGATAACCCAATCAAGTCCCCTTGCGAGACTCGTTGGCCGGGCGCGACCTTAATCGCAGACAAGTGCATATGTGCAGTTACATACGAGCTACCATTATGGATTCCATGGTTTACGTATACGATATTTCCACCGCCTACATCAAACTCAGTACTTGCAACTACGCCATCTGCAGCCGCATACTGCGGATCACCGCACGCCGATTGCAAATCGACGCCTTGATGCATACGCCGATAATTACCAAGCGGATATACCCGCATACCAAATGGCGATGTAACAACGAGCGGTCCAGGGATCGGTGGATTGAGCCAACCACCAGCTGCCGACGCACGTTGAGCGGCAGCTGCAGCTTGTTGGGCAGCGTTGAGCGCCGCTAAACGTTCCGCTTCACGACGCCGATTTTCTTCGTCGATCGCAGCGATGCGTGCGCTTGCAGCCTGTTGAGATTTTTCTACCTCTACCAAAGAAGCTTCGAATTCGGCCTTGCGCTGTTCTAGACTCTGAGTCTGCGCGGTAATCGAGGATTCCAATTCGAGCAACGTATCTTTATGTGTTTGCGCTACATCACGCGCGTTATCCCGAGCAACGACAAGTGCATCAGATTCGGCTTTCAGTTCTTCAACCCGATCTTCAACTGCTTCTTGACGCGACTGGCGATTCTTAGACCGCGCGACGGATTGCGAAAGTTCAGTGAAAGCGGCACTTTGCGTACGTGTCAACGCAGCATTAACTCGATAAGCATCAGTAAATTCTTTCGCTGATGCCGACCCCAGCACAAGATCGATCGCGTTCGGCATCGTTTCACCACGATAGGTAGCTCGTGCGATTTCTGCCAGCTTACGCTTGGTTTGTAGGGCTGCGGCTGACGACGTTGACAGCTCGCCAGAAATACTTGCCAGCTCTTCTTTCGCAGAGAACAACAACGCAGCATTTGCTTGCGCCTGGCGTTCTGCGATCGCTAGCTCATTTTGTGCTGTCGCAAGGTCTGCTTCCGCCCGGGGAATCTGCGAACGTGTCTTTTCCAACTCTAAGAAAGCATCTTGGAGATTAACATCCAAGCCTTCCAAAGTGGACTTGATTTCGCGCTCGCGTTGCGCGTTCTGTTCTTGCTGATTTACTAAATCTTCGCGTTCATCAGCCGAAGCAGGAAGGGTTAGCCCTCCAACAACAACCATCAACGCACAAACACCGGCGATGGATCGACGTCGTAGGCTCATGGTTATACCCTCGTGTATCGCCGAAGCGCAAGGAAGGAAGCTAGTGCGGAAATCGCGATTGCAGCAAGCAGTAGCCATGGTGCAAGCATCAAAACATCATGTGAAGAAACAATCTTTAACCACGAATCAGCAAACCACTGATGTACGAAGAATTCTACGACCACGTACAAGCCGCCAATTGCCAACAACGCACCAATGAGTGAAGAAATAACGCCTTCAAGGATAAACGGCGCTTGGATAAATGCATTCGAAGCACCAACGTAACGCATAATCTCTGTTTCGTTACGGCGGAACATCGCCGAAAGTCGAATCGTTGCCGGAATAAGAAGCACCGAAACAACAATCATAATCACTGCGAGGATCGTTGCGATAAGAGTGAATCTATTGAGCATATTAAACAACGGCTTCAACTGTTCACGTTGATCGACAACTGACTCCACACCAGGCTGCCCCGAAAGCATTTCGGACACCACAGCAATATCGTCTTCTGTTGGGTCAGTGAGCTTCAACCGGAAGGAAGACTGCATCAATTCAGCGTCGATCGTATCAGCCCAAGCAGTATCTTCGAGTTGCTTACGGAAGGCCTCATACGCATCTTCCTTCGTTTCGAAGTAGATTTGCTCAATATGCTTCGAGACTTCACCATCTTCAAGGAACGCTCGCAGATCTTCAATTTGTGCTTCACTGGCTTCACCACCAGCACAAGCAGCACTTGTTGACTGTGGCGGACACATAAACACCGAAACTTCGACCTTGTCATACCAGTCATTCTTGGCGGACTCGATCTGTTCTTGGAACAAAATAGCTGCTCCAACAAACAAAAGGGACACGAAGGTGACTAGAACAACCGATGCCATCATCGACGTGTTCTTCCGCAGACCCTTCCAGACTTGAGAGAAAATAAACCCAATACGCATCAGCGAGCACCTCCATACTGGCCGCGCTCTTGATCTCGAGTGACCTGACCGCTAACTAATTCCACAACGCGCTTACGCAGTTGGTTCACAATTTCCTGATCGTGGGTAGCCATAACAACAGTCGTACCTTGGCGATTAATCCGGTCAAGCAGACGCATAATACCGAGGGCGGTGTTGTGGTCAAGATTTCCGGTTGGCTCATCTGCCAACAGAATCTCGGGGCGGTTGACCATAGCTCGTGCGATAGCTACCCGCTGCTTTTCACCACCGGAAAGCTCATGCATTCCACGTTTTTCTTTGCCGTCTAGCCCAACAAGTTCCAACACTTGCGGAACTTCCTTCATAATGGCATGGCGTGGCCGGCCGATGACTTTCATTGCTAGGGCGACGTTATCGAAAACATTCTTGTCGGTTAAAAGACGGAAATCCTGGAAAACCGTACCGATTTTCCGGCGCAAAAACGGCACTCGCCGCGACGAAACCGTCGAGAGGTCTTTGCCAAGAACATGCACTCGACCAGAGGTTTGGCGCTCTTCGGCGAGGATCAGGCTCAACATCGTCGATTTGCCAGAGCCAGAGGCACCGACGAGGAAGACAAAGTCTCCTCGTTCAATGTTGAGGCTAACTTGATCTAGTGCCGGCGCAGCTCCGCGGGCATAGATTTTCGTAACGTTTTCAAACGTAATCATGAACTAAGCACAATCTACTTCGGGTACATTCTTAACTCACACTAGTGTGCCGGCAGAGGCATAACAGTGCGACGCGCCGGGAAACATCGTTCCCTGCAAAGAGCTATTTCACAACATCTACCCTGAAGTCAGACAATTAGCACGCAACCGCACTCCTTAAGCAAATTGGGAGTCACAGTTGAACTACGACTCCCAGTTTAGTTAACGAAATCTATTCAGCTTCGCCGTGCATTTGGCCGTGTCGCCAACGGATACCAGCGGCGATAAAGCCATCGATATCGCCGTCGAAAACAGCATCTGCGTTTCCGACTTCGTGGCCGGTACGCAAATCTTTAACCATTTGGTACGGGTGGAGAACGTAGGAGCGCATTTGATCACCCCAGGCGCCCTTGACATCACCCGCTAGCTCCTTCTTCATCGCAGCTTCTTCTTCACGACGGCGCAAGAGCAAGCGGGACTGCAACACGCGCAACGCCGCTGCACGGTTTTGAATCTGCGACTTTTCATCCTGCATCGACACGACGATACCGGTTGGAATGTGGGTCATACGAACAGCCGAGTCAGTGGTGTTCACCGACTGACCACCTGGGCCAGAAGAGCGGAAGACGTCGACTTTCAATTCGTTGTCTGGAATATCAATGTGATCAGTGGTTTCGATCAATGGAATTACTTCCACAGCAGCAAATGAAGTTTGGCGCCGGCCTTGATTATCGAAAGGCGAAATACGTACCAGGCGATGCGTACCTGCTTCGACTGTGAGCGTGCCATATGCATATGGTGCCGAGACTTCGAAAGTGGTGGACTTGATTCCGGCTTCTTCAGCGTAGGACGTATCCAAAACTTTCGTGGCGTATCCGCGGCGTTCTGCCCAACGCAAGTACATGCGCTGCAACATTTGTGCCCAATCAGCAGCATCAACACCACCAGCACCGGAACGGATCGTAACAACCGCGTCACGCTCATCATACTCACCGGAAAGGAGAGTCTTAATTTCGAGTTCGGATAGGTCAGCACGGACACGTTCAAGTTCGCCATCAACTTCTGAAAGAAGCTCGGCGCCCATTTCTGGATCTGTTTCTGCCTCTTCGACTGCCATCTGGTAGAGCGTGCCTAGATCAGCAATACGCTGCCCCATCTTAGCTACACGTTCAATCTCAGATTGAGCATGCGAAAGCTTCGACGTCACTGCCTGTGCTTCTTCGGGGTTGTCCCATAGATCTGGCGCGCCCGATTTCTCGGTCAAATCAGCGATCTGCGCTTCGAGCGCAGCTACGTCAGTAACCGCCTCAATCTGCGAATACGATTGGCGGAGTTCTTCAATTTCAGCTAAATAATCAGTTGCCACGCATCCCAGTCTACGCTATTCACCGGGTGCAATCTCTAATCGCGCAGACGAGGTTGCACACATTTCTACGCTTTTCACAAAGTTACCGAACGCCGGAAGCAGCGTAATATCCACTCTCCGGCACAGCTCAACCACAACAACATTGGTGTCCACCACGTCGATCATTTTCACGCGATCGTCCGCAGACTGCGGGCGAATCATTTCGTATGTTGACATCGCTAGCGCCTGAGCATCATAGGCTACCCGGCCAGTTCCATAATATTGTGCATCAGAAATCTGTTGTGCTGTGGACAACGCATACGCATCGGCGTGGGCTAGTAGATCCTTGTGGTGATTATGTAAATTCACGCCAGCTCCGATTACCAACACCAGCGCGATCACAAATACCCAGATCCCTAACCCAAGAATCAGCAGGTTTCCCGCTTCCCTGCGGTTTTGTGCTTTGCGGTTTCGATCTCTTCTCATGGCTGAACCCGAAAGCGATCCACTGGCATCGTATGCGTTGCCGATACCGGCACTGTTATCCCGGAAACTGGCAGCTGGATCAACGTCGAAACCATCACTGACACGTCATTACCTGGCATCGAACACGGCATGAGTGTACAAGACACTCCGACGTCGAGGGGCTCAGTATGACCGCGTTCGCTCCAAATCTGGCGAGCAATATCAGCAGCGTATGCCTGGGTGTCCGAGACGTCTGCACGTACGACTTCACGTGCCGCGTCTCGCGCTGCTGCCTGGACGCCGAACTGAGCACCCAAAACGGTACCCAGAGATACCAATAACAGCAAGGCGGGTGCAATGATCACCACCATAATCCCAACGAATTCGACCACTGCGTTCCCGGTTTCGGTAACCGCACTTCTGGTCTCCACTCCCGCATTATTCAATCGGCGCACGCGCACTCACCTCAATCGTGACTGGGAGAAGCAATCCGAGAACCGGTGCCGGTGCAGAAGCTGAAACCTCCACCCACGTCGTCCCGTACGAAACCTCGACGTCGTGCGCAAAATCTTGTGGCAAGGTCTGGGTAATCAGCTCTTGGGTGCGCTGGCGTGCAATCGACTCATTGCTACCAGACAGGCCGGCTATCCGTGCGCCTAACGCGACCGAATCGTTCATGACTTCGCGAGCAAACCACGTCAGCCCGATACTCATCACCGTCACGGTAACGATCAACAGCAACCCCACCGTGGCGGTAAAGCCCACCACAGCATTGCCGCGTTCGAGACGAGGCTTACTCACGAGATATTCGTAACCCGGCTGATCGCGTCTTCGAACAATGAGGTCAGCGCCGGGCCCACGGTGGTCCACAACAGCACAACCAGAGCCGCCGTCATTAACGTGATCATCACCCAACCTGGTACGTCACCGCGCTCGACTCCAGACTTACCTTTAGGAACGAGCGCCAAACGTAAATTAGCCATGGCGTTAAACTTCCGTCGCATCGAAGCTTGTAGTTCTTTCATTTATATACCTTTCATAGCGGAAATTACTGAAAACTTAACTGTTGAAGTGCCGGGAAAATAGTGAACAATACTGTGATGGGAAGAATTAAAAAGACCACCGGGAGCATCATCGAAATCTCGGCCTTGCCACCAGCTTCGAGAAGATCACGCCGCGCCGCATCGCGCGCGTCACGTGCCTGATTGTGTAACGTCTGCGCCAAACCACCGCCTTGTTCCATAGCACTGATGAGCGAATCAGTAAACCGCGCGATATTTCGGTTATCCGTGCGGATAGCTAGATCGCCCAAAGCCTGAGTGAGAGAAACACCGGCATGAACGTGAGCTAATGTCGTCGCAAACTGATCAATCAGTGGACCTTCGCCTAGCCGAACCACGCGCTCAATAGCCGGACGAACCGGTTCACCCGAACTCACCGCGAGCGCAATCAATTCAACGACGTCTGGAAGTTGGCGAGTGTAGAGAAGCGAGGTCTGTTTCGCCGTCGTCGTCAACCGCGAATCGAGCCATAAAGCGCCAGCCAATGCGCCTGAAACCGCAACCACCACAACCGATAGCGGCGGATAACCGCGCGCCACCAAGGCAACCCCGAACAGTCCGCCAGCTATCAAGCCACCGCCAGCCCACTGTAATTGCGCCAAGCGGAAATCCTCAACACTTTTCTTGCCCACAATCGCTAACCGTCTAGCAACCGAGGACCGGGTCGATCCCAAGCTTTCAATCACATTCATCACCAATGCAACTGCTTTCGTGACGAGTTGCGATTTTTGTGGACGATGTTCGCGGGTAGCTACGTGAGCCACAATCCGGGCCGGCAGCGGCTTACGCGGAGTGAAAAACCCGAAGGTAACTAGGCCTATCCCGCACGCGATAAGCGCACCAATCATGCTCGCTATCATTGAGAACCCACCTCCGTTGCAGGGCGCGTACCCGCGCTCACAGTCCGGCGAGTACGCGTAAAAATACGACTATCGGGGGTCAGCTCACCCAATTTGATCATCAGCGCATAGGCAATCACGGTCACCACCGCGCCAAAAGAGAGCACCAATGCCCCACCCGGACTCGAAAATGCCTCGATAGTTCCCGGCCGAGTCGCGAACATTGCCAGCAGCGCCCATGGCGCAGCCGCCGCCATGCGAGCGCCATTGACTGTCCACGACTGGCGAGCCAACAACTCGCCGCGAGCGCGGTTATCTTCTCGTACCACGCTCGCTAGACGCGAAAGCATACCAGCCAAATCCCGGCCACCAAGCTCATGCGAAACTCGCATCGCTTCCAATACCCGGTCAGCTAACGCGTCGTTAAACTCCTCTTTGAGCTGATCTAAAGCGAGATCTACCCTGCCGTGAGCACGCGTTGCTTGCGCACAGCGCGCGAATGGTCCACGCATCATTTCCGGCCCGCGCTCGCCCACTTTCGCCAACGACTGCGAAACTGACAACCCGGCACGTAGCGAGGCCACAACGTCATCGAGAACATCGGGCCAGGCTTCATGCTGGGCACGAAGCTGGCGTTTGGTATGCGCCTGGCGTAAGACGTAATGGATGGCCCCGCCCAGCACAGCTCCGCACACCGCCACCACGCTCGATCCGGTCACTGCCAGCCCAACTAGTGTGCCAGCCAACGCCGAACCAACCAGCGGATAAAACTCGCCCGGAATCTTCACCGGTTTCGGATTACCCCATGCCCGGTGAATAAGCAGCACACCGAGTCCCACAACTGCACCTGCTAGAAATCCCATGACGTCTCTCCAAACAAGTGTGCAATATCGTATCCGGCCTGCTCGAAGCGCTCACGTGCCGGAACATCTGTTGTACGTTGCCGCAAGCCATCGCCGTCGTCGGTAAAAATCGGAATAGTTTCGACAACGTCGCCTTCAACGCGCCCAGTGACGCCCATGACCTCGCGTACTCGGCGTCGTCCCAGCCGGTCACGATGCAGATGAACTATGACGTCGATAGACCGCGCCACGGTTGGGACGACAAACCCGGCCGTCACGTTATCGCCAGCGAGCAACGGTAACGCACATAACTTACTGACCGCTTCGCGTGCAGAATTGGCGTGCAAGGTACATGCCCCAGGAATGCCTGAATTGAAAGCAATCAACATGTCGAACGCCTCAGCTTGGCGAACCTCCCCGATCACGATACGCTCCGGGCGCATACGCAAGGCTTCTTTGACCAGGCGGCGCAAGGTGATCTCGCCACGTTCTTCGAGATTTGATGGACGGGTCTGCATCGCCACTACGTCACGATGCGACAAGTTCAGTTCGAAAACCTCTTCAGCAGTGATAATGCGCTCCCCGGCGGGCACCGCCCCGAGCAATGCGCCCAAAAACGTTGTTTTACCAGCCTGCGTTGCTCCTGAAACCACAATGTTGAGGCCCGAATCGACTGCCGCATCTAAGAATCGTGCTGTAGCCGTGCTCAATACTCCCTGTTGTGCAAGATCAGTTAATCGGCGTGGACGCACAATATATTTGCGGATATTAACCGACCAGTGGCGGCGCGTAATATCAGGAATCGCCACATGGAGGCGCTCACCGGTGTGGAGCGCGGCGTCCACGAATGGGCTAGATAGATCGAGGCGGCGCCCAGAAGCCCGCAGCATTCGTTCGACGAGGTCGCGCACCTGTTGGTCGTTGAGCATCACCGTCGTCAATTCACTGCGGCCACCGCGTGCGACAAATACTTTCCCGGGTTCATTAATCCAGATTTCTTCGATTTCTGGATCGTCGATTAACGGCTGGATTGGGCCAAAGCCGCCGACGTTGTGGCGGATGCCTTGCACAATTTCTGCGCTGTTCTCGAGCGCGAGGGCCTGCCCGGTCACCGTCAGTGCCTCGTATTCACTCAGCGCAGTATCGATGAGTTGTTCTAAACCTACGCTGTCTATTTGTGGATCTAACCCCGATGAACGAACAAGATCACGCACACGTTCTTCTAACCACTTCTGCGGTTGCGTGATTTTCATCTGTAGACTCCAAAATCTGGTGTGTTGAGATCCGCGAAAGTTCAACACAGTGTTGATTCGGATCCGGTTGATGTAACCAGCATATCGGGCATCCGAAAATACGCGTCGAAAGCTTTCCACAGCTGTGGAAAATTTAGTTTGATGCAGGAGAATTTGTGGTAAGGGGCGTGTGGGCAGCCATACCGAGAAAAAAATAGATACCGTAAAGACATGAAGATGTCGCCATATCATTTAGCTGCCCTCGCCGTTGTTGCTATTGACGGGCTCAATGCCGTATCAATCCGCGGGCCATACTCATCCTCCCCGGACTATATGTATGGCGGTGTGCTTGACTCACGTGGTAAACATTGGATAGTTAAGGTTCCGCTCAACACGCACGCTTCCACCGCGATTGAGGCGGAGGCCGGGTTAGCCCCGGTCTTAATGGAACGTCTACGCCACGGTCAACTCCCTTTCGATATCATGCGACCAGCTGGGTTTGCTCCGATGGAAACCGGCCGCGCGATTGTCTATCCTCGCCCATTGGGCAAGTCAATTGATTTTGATGATCTATCGACCGACCAGGCTCATGAACTAGGCAGAACGTTAGCCACTATTCATCAGCTGGAGCCGACCACGATTACCGACGCCGGCATGCCAGGCTACGATGCGGATATGGTTCGTAAACGTCTTCTTACCGAGCTTCACGATGCGAATGCGGCAGGTAACATTCCGGCTGTGTTGTTGCGACGTTGGGAGAACGCTATTGAAAATTCACAGCTGTGGCACTTTACACCAGCTGTGGTTCATGGCGATATCGCTTCAGATAATATTTTGTGGTCCGAAGGCCATGTGAGTTGCGTGCTCGGATTTGGTGAAGCACACGTGGGTGATCCGGCACAAGATTTCGCTTCCTTGATGTCCGGGCTAGACGAATCCCTGTTCGACGCGATTGTTGAATCGTACCGAAACTCGTTGAATAGCAGTATTGACGAATATTTCTTTACTCGTATTGTATTGCTCTCCGAGATTGCTTTGGCTCGCTGGATGATGTTCGGTATCCGTAATCAAGATCCGGCTATCGTGCGCGAAGCAGAAGGAATGCTTGACGAACTTGCACAAGATGTCGCATCAGATCCCGATTTAGCTCCCGGCCCGGTATGGAACGTTGATTCCCTCGAGGATGGATTCGTTCCAGAAGTCGCCGACGATCTCACCTTCTCCTCTGCCCCCTCAGCTGAGTGAAGGCTCAGTTTGTTTGCACAGATTCCAACGATTGTTTAATCGCTTGCGTTATCTGTTCTTCACTGAGCTGACCGGCATGGACTTCGCGGCGAGCAGGATCTGCTTCACCTAGATAGTAAAAGCACGCATCGATATCGGCTAGTTCGATGTTGTGAGCTTGTGACCATGCCAGGCGGTAAAGCCCAAGCTGAAGTTCACGGGCGTGGAGTTGTTCTTGCGAAGGTTGTTTTCCGGTTTTCCAATCCACAATCGTTACTGGTTTTGCTCCTGGAATATTCGACGTGTCGAGCACTGCGTCAATCACGCAACGCACCGGATAGCCAGCTAACTGAATTTCCAAAGCTTGCTCGATAGCAATATGCGGAACGTTTGCAAACCGTGAAGTTTCAAACCGGTGAAGATATTGCCGCACAGTTTCGTCGTCCTTAAATACATCTTGGTCTATTGGCATTTCCTCCGGGCTGAGGACTGAATCAATATCGAGCGTTAGGACGGAATCGAAATGCTCTGCGATTGCTTGGTGTACGCTGGTTCCGATCCGAGACGCTTGGGAGACCCGTCGTGGAATTGGGCGACGCTGATCCCGATAGAACTCTTGCGCATCACTCATCAATGAAACGATGTCCGAGGCGGTGAGATATTCACGCTGGACACCTTGTTGTTGATCGTTCTGGCGCGAATTTTCTTCTACTAACCGGTTGTATGTCTCTTGCCATACTGCTTTAATTTTCGCTATGTCGACTGTGCCTATCGGAGTACCGCCCGAGTATGGTTCGACTTCCCGGTCAACGCTTGTGGGCCAGGAAATACCGGACGAGCTAACCACTGAATCACCGATTTTTGGTTCTTCAGCTGGGAGGTTGTGCTTTTCTCCCCAAGCGATAACTGAAGCTTGGTCTGTAAATGGTTCTTCATATCCGCGGTCCGGTGTTAGCTTTCCTTCAAGATCTTCGATGAAAACGTTCGAGAAGTACAATGGTGCCGGTACCGCATCTGTGTCTGCGTCCGATTGACGCCTGCCATTATCTAGTAACGTGTGGGTTTGTTCATTGCATTTGCTGGTGCCAGAATCTTCTTCACCTTCGCCCTCTTGGCTTGCCAACGCACTACGGTATTCCTTTCCAGCTGCTTCTTCGTCAAGGAAATCATAGGTAAGCAAGAGCAACAGACGACGCGGACGGGTCAGAGCAACATAGGCCAGACGGCGTTCTTCGTCACCCGACTGCGCTTTTACTGCTTTTTCGTATTTTGCGTATTCAATTAACGCTTCACATTTACGGAACTGTAAGTCTTCACCGTCGAGGTAGTCTTGTGCCGAGAAAATAGGCACATGGTGTGCGTCGGCACGCAACGACGTTGGAAAGACATCGTTGTTTTTATGCCAAAGCGGATAGCGCCGTTTGATGTAATCGAAACGCTTTTCTACGAGTTCAGGAACCGCCACGATATCCCACTCCAGTCCTTTAGCAGCGTTGACTGTAAGGACTTGCACGATACCGGACTGCGGTGTTACTTCTTCGCTCAATGAAAGATCGGATGCCGGGGTAATTTCACCTGCATGTTCGTGGACTTCCATCGCATCGATCCAGCTCAAGAAACTAGACAGTCGTGCCGAAGGTTCTTGGCCGTGATAGGTTCCAGCTAGCTTGATGAAACCAGTCAACGCAGCCTTCAATGCGGCGCCGCCCTTAGACCGGGTGGTGGCGTATACATAGAGGTCTAGAGCATCGATCGCAGTCGAGACCACGACGCTCAGTGGCTTGTGGCGCTGTTCTTGGACTTGATGTACCAGCCGGGCAATGTACTGTATCCGTTCTTGCCCGCTCAGGCTGAGCTTACTGAAATCGTCATGGCTGAGCAATGCCTGCACTATGCTCACAGCTGGACGTTTCGAGGCTTGTTTGAGTTCTTCTACTTTTTCTTCTTCCGCGCTCTGCCTCAGCTCGCGCCACAAGCGAGATTGTTCTGCACGCGCGACATCTTCGGCAACTGCCGAAAAGTGCCGCAGGTCATTCAATCCCAGGCCAAAGAAGTTCAATAAATACAGAAGCTGATCGTTGCGCTGTGGATTGTCAGCAATCGCAAGCAAAGCTCGAACTGCGCGAATTTCTGGGCGGATAATCAGCGATTGGCCACCAATGACCTCGTAGGGCACACCAACATCATCAAGTGCTTTGATTACTGATTTTTCAAAACTGTGGTTGCGCACCAATACAGCAATACTAGGAACTTTCTGCTCGTGCGAGTTGCGGAGTTCGTCAGCTAATCGCATAGCCAAAGCATGATATGTGTCCTGTGCGTAATGGCGATGGATGCGAATTACTTCACCGGCGGGTGCTGCAGGTGCCGGACGTAGCTTTTTGATTTGAAGTTCCCCATAGGAGAGTTTCCCGTTGGTGAGTTGGTTGGCTGCATCAAGAATCGACGTCGCGTTACGAAATGCTTGTGAAAGCGACAGCCGGGCTTGGGCAGTGACCTGGTAGTCATCAATGAAATCAGCGAAGGCATTGGCTGAGGCGCCGCGCCAACCGTAAATTGCCTGGTTCGGGTCTCCCACAGCCGTCACTGATCGCGCATCACTAAACGCTACTTTCAAAAACCGCGCCTGGTTGACTGAAGTATCTTGGAACTCATCAAGTAGGACAACTGGGAAGGCTTCCTGCACTGATGTGCGCACCTCTGGAACTGTTTCAAGAATGCGCGTTGCCCACGAAACCTGATCGGCGAATTCAATCAAGGACCGTTCTTTCTTAGCCACGAAATACTGCTCAACATATTCCACAAGGGCAAGCCGACCATGGAGATTTTCTCCGACTTTTTTGCGCTGGAAACTCTTCACAGCGCGATCGTAGAGCGCACGTTCGACAGATCCTTTGTCTGGTGTTGTCTTCGCAGTCATCCGCGGCTGCAGGATCGAATTAACTGCGTCTACTTCTTCCATCAAGAACTTGCGAATGTATTCAATGCTCACGTCGTTATCGATTATCCCAGCAGCTAGACTCAACGCATTGCGAGTAATGGTATCTAGTGATGTATCTACCAAAGCCTCGCGCAACTGACTATTTTCGACGATTTCGTACATCAGCTGATAACGTTCGGCTTCATTCATCAACCGAGAGTCAGGATTTTCCCCAATGAGCATGGCGTATGATGTGGCGATCTGCGAGGCGAAGGAATTATATGTTGTAATCGTAGGCCGGTGGAGTTTTGCTTGTACCATCGAAGCCGTCTGGTTTTCAGGAATCCTTTCCCATTCATCATCGGAAACTACATCACCATCGAAGGAGATCAGCCCACGCTTGGAGACCTCACGGATCTTCTTCGTCACCCGTTCAGCTAATTCACCTGCGGCTTTCCGAGTAAACGTTAGCCCCAGAATTTCCTGTGGCTGGGCCACTTTCGAGGCCAGCATCCACGCAATTCGGTTCGCCATCGTCGCTGTTTTTCCTGATCCAGCACCAGCAATAACAAGCGTTGCTCGATGCTCGGAGGTAATAACTGCACGTTGTTCCGCAGTGGGTGGGAATTTTTCTGCAGCAACAAATTCTTCATAGGTTATCATGAGAAAATCCGTTTCCCTTCAACCGCCGGGCACAAGGATCGATATGAACACGTTCGGCATCCGACGTTAACAATTGCTGGCACCGAAGCAGAGCGCTGAATCTCCGCAACCGTATCGATCATATTTCCAGCTAGTTCTCTACGCTTATCATCCAGCGGGCTTTGTTCGGTCAATGAATACTTCTTCGAATCGGTACCGATGTGCACAAGTTGTGCTCCAAGACTGGTGGTAGGCATCGGCTCGTTAGCCGATTGATTATTCAAACCGCCTTGTTCAATCAACCACTGGTAAATCAAGAGCTGCGGAACAGTTTCGCTTTCTGACTTTGCTGGGCTGCCTTTTCCAGTTTTGAAATCAACAACCCGCACTTCATCCGGTCGCATGGTGACGTGTTCTAGGCGATCGATTTTTCCAGAAATGATCACATTATCGCGCTCAACGCGAGCATATAGTTCGTGCTCGGCTTCGGCCGGATAGTCTTGGAGGTAGCGATATAGTTTTTCAACCATTTGCTTCGCTCGATAGTAGAGTTGTTGAGCTGCGATACCAGAACCAAAATCACTAGCTTCCCATAGCTCATCGAGACGTTGATTCATTTGTTCCATATCCGGCTCGCGTGTTTCTTCTGCAATCTGGTGGATAAGAGTTCCGAGATCAGCAAGTGCGGTATCCCCTAATGCTTGGCCGTGCACAGAATCAAAAACCCCACGCAATGGACACGTAAGCATCTTTTCAACAACAGATGGCGAGACTCTAACGGGGCCCTCTGGTAGATCGCCGTCACTGTAATCAATCGAATCCGCCCACATCTTTTCAGCCATACCCGCAAGGTTTGCGTTGCTCACCTGCTCAAGATAGCTAGTAGCTAGCTCGGCCAGTTCGGGGTTATTCCCCTGCTGGGCTCGGCGCAACTGGCCGATAAATGTTGGCAGATCGATCGTGAGCGATTCCTGATGGTGTTCAGTTAACAGCTGTGATTCTTCAGGGAACAACCAATGCATAAACCGTGACGGCAATGTGTCTTCTGAGTTGACGCAGGTTATTTCTACCCCGTTTTCGGCACGCAGAACGCTAAAAAGCAACATTCGAAGTTCGTCGTCGATAACATCGCTCATACGTTGTTCCCCCGGAACATCAGTACCGGCAAGCTCACTACCCACAACGATTGAAACAAGTTCGGGGACTTTAGTTAATGGGTTACGCAGTTGCAGGTTTGGCCATACTCCTTCGTTGAGCGAAGAGATAAAGACTCGATCCCAGGTTTGCCCCAGCGCTCCGGCAGGAGAAGTGAGAACGATTCCCGTGTTGTTAACAGAAGTGCGTGCAATCGAATCTTCAGGAACTTCTTGTTCTTCAAGAACCCGCAATAAATCGGTGATGTGGGCACTGTGCGGATCTCGATCAGATAGCCGTTGGGCGATACGAAAGAGCTGGATGATAGCATCGAGATCGCGGTCTGCCTGATCAGCTTCTTCGCCACCTTCAAGAGCTTTTTCTTGCCATTGCTCAGCTATCCCAATCTTTTCCCAAGTTTCCCACAATACGTGTTCTGCCAAGGGATTTGTCTCGATTGCATCACGTACCGCGGCGATAACCTTCCGTACTTTAGCGAGCTCACCGATTTTAGCCCCCGGCGACTGGGGATCAAGATCGAGAACCGAAAGTAGGAGTTGCTCGCCGACCGTCTTTCCCCCGCGCAACAGCTCCCACCCGTGCAAACGCTTGATTATCGACGCCATATCGAGGCTGGTCATATCAAATAACGGACCGGTTAAAAGCCGACGGATATTCTCGGCAAGTTCATCCGGTTCGATGAGCCCAGCAGCGATTCTCATCGTCAACAAAACATTCGCCACTGCCGGCTGGAATCTCAGCGGCATCACTGCAGCCAACGGTTGAACCGGCACTCCTCTGTCAAGCAAGGCTTGCCGTAGACTTTGATGCCCTGCGCGTGAACGGGTGATCACTGCTATTTGTTCATAGCCGATTTTTTGTTCCATATGCAGGCGGCGAATTCGACTTGCCAAGTATGCGGTCTCATCGTGTTCGCTGAGCAGCACATGTGCACTGATCGCTAGCGGTTTGGCATATTGATAGTCTGCTTTGCGTCCCTGCGCTGATCCGGCAACATGAATTCCTGATTCGATAGTGGAAATAATATTCGCAGCAGGCCCTCCCCCACGATACCGGTGAGTCAACACATAGGTATGCGCTGCTAAACCGCCATCATGAAGCGGCCGCGATAACAATGACTGAAGATTCGCAATACCGCCACGGAAGCTTTGCACACCAGTATCCGGATCACCGAAGACGACGATATTGGACCCGTGATCTTGGAGTACTTTAAGCAAGGAGCGCAGTGCTAACGTGCAGTTGGAAATATCGTCAACTAAAATCCAATCCCACTGTGGGCAAGCCACTCGTGGTTCGACCGTTGTTGGAGAATTCCATTGTTGCAAAAACGCAACAGCTTGGTTAACTATACGAGCATGATCGGTGCGATCAGGCTGGCCATAGCCAGTACCAGCTTGGACTGCCAGCGCTTTCTCATATTCATCTAGAAGATCTGCCCCGATAACCCACGATGGATTTCCCTCTTTTTCACCCAGATTTCGCAACGTATCTGACGTAATACCTAGTTCGGCCGCTCGCGTGAGCAAATCTCGATATTCTTGCCGGAAAGCTTCCATATGGGCAACATCGCGATCAACTGAACCGATCTCGTTCGCGTGCGGATAAAAAGTGGTTGCGATATCAAACAGCTCTTTGAGCAGCGCATCTTGATCTGGGCCCGAGAGCAGTTCTGGCTCTTTTCTCCCCGTAGCTTGGGCGTACAACGAAACGATGGCGAATGCGAATGCGGCGATAGACCGCACACGCACATTCTCGCTGAGCACCCTAAGCTCGCCCACAATTTCATTGCGCATTTCATTAGCTGCACGGCGATCAGGCGAAAGCACTGCAATGCGCGCGTGTTGATCAAGGTCAATAATTGTTTGCAGACACTGCCGAAGCACCGTTGTTTTTCCGGTGCTTGAAGCACCAACAACAGAAATCGCTTTGCCGACCGCACGTGCGCGAGCAATTTCTTCACATGCACTCACGACTGCCTCGTGCGACGCATCAACGAGTTTTTCTCTCATGCTATGGTCCTCAACCTAGTGCCTGTCTGCCTTACCTCCCTTAATGTTATATCCGACCTCCGACACATTTTGGTTTCACTTCCCGTACGATCACTATTAACAGGTTCGATTCGCAGGAGGATTGTATGGCTGGTGGACTTATTGCCCTAGTTGATGATGTAACAGCACTTGCCAAGATTGCAGCGGCATCCCTCGATGACGTAGCCGCTGGAGCTGCGCGAGCCGGCACAAAAACCTTGGGCGTTGTTATTGACGACACCGCCGTAACGCCGCAATATATCAAAGGACTGGGCCCGCAGCGTGAATTGCCAATCATTTGGCGGATTACCAAAGGCTCTCTGCGCAACAAACTAGTGTTTATTTTGCCTGCGGTCCTCCTTCTTTCGGTTGTAGCGCCTTGGTCACTTCCCTACCTCCTTATCGCTGGCGGTTCGTATTTGTGCTTTGAAGGCGCCCATAAAATTGTTGAACGGGTTATCGGGAATTCGACGCATACACCTGCTATCCACACTCAGTCAGAAGATTCTATGGTGCGTCAAGCAGTACGCACTGACTTCATCTTATCTTCAGAAATCATGGTGATTGCCCTCAACGAAGTCACTGATTCTACCTTGTGGCAAAAGTTAGCGATCCTCATCTTCGTCGCTTTCCTTATCACTTTGTTCGTCTACGGCGTGGTTGCAGTGATTGTTAAAACTGACGACGTCGGGCTCTTACTTTCAACTAAAAAGTCACGTTCTTTCCAAATACTAGGTACACTCTTAATCAAAGCGATGCCCTGTGTTTTACGCATTTTGACTGTTGTTGGGACGGCAGCCATGATTTGGGTTGGAGGCCATATGCTCATTGTTCAACTTGCTGAAATTGGGCTCGATCATCCACACCATATTCTGCAGGGCGCCATTGATCCAGTCGTTGCGCGCGCAGGAAGTTTCATTGGTTGGGTTGTCGAGACTTTTAGCTCAGCTATTGTCGGTTTCCTCTGGGGAGCAATCCTGGTTGGGCTTTCCTCCGCATACGGCAAACTCCACAAAAACTACGCCCTGCGCGATGGGAACTGACAGTAACTGTCGAGAACGGTAGACTCGTAGAGAAAAGAAAGGACTAGCCTTGGATATTACAATTGGAATTCGTGACGTTGCCGGAGCTGTAAACTTGAGTGTAGATATGTCTACCGAAGAGCTCAACAACCTTGTCACCGATGCACTCGCATCAGAAAAACCACTGGTACTCACCAGCTCAGATGATGAAACAGTCTTTGTGCCAGCTCACGCTCTTGGCTACGTTCAAATATCAGGAACGCCCCAACGGCGCGTTGGCTTCGGTTTTGCGTAGAAATATCAAAAACCGAACAAAGAAAGCATAAGAATGACCCATACGTCAGGAATCGCGGATACGTCAGGTGCATCCGCTCCAACAATTATTGAGCCTGCAGCAGATATTGAGGTTGCAGCCACTGATCTCAATTTAGAAGAGAAAACATTTGCCGATTACGGAGTTTCTGCTCCTATCGTCGATGCTTTAGCAGCTGAAGGTATCACCCACCCCTTCCCTATCCAAGCGTTAACCCTACCGGTAGCGCTTAAAGGCTCCGACATCATCGGTCAAGCAAAAACGGGTACCGGCAAAACACTCGGTTTCGGCATTCCCATGATCGAACGCTGTGTCGGCCCTGGTGAAGAGGGCTTTGACAAACTCGACCGGCCCGGATCCCCACAAGGCCTCGTCGTCGTCCCTACGCGAGAGCTTGCGAAACAAGTCGCCCAAGATCTCAAGAACGCCGCAAAGAATCGTAGCGTGCGTATAGCTGAAGTTTATGGCGGACGAGCTTACGAGCCGCAGGTTAAAGATCTAGAAAAAGGTACCGAAATTGTTGTCGGTACTCCCGGTCGTCTCATCGACTTACTCAAGCATCACACATTGAACCTCAGTGCCGTTAAAACGGTTGTCTTAGACGAAGCGGATGAGATGTTGGATCTTGGATTCCTCGAAGACGTCGAGAAAATCCTCAGCTCCACCCCAGCTACCCGCCACACCATGTTGTTCTCGGCAACCATGCCTGGACCAGTTGTTGCGATGGCTCGCCGGTACATGTCACACGCAACGCATATTCGTGCACAAGCGCACGATGACGATTCCACCACGGTTAAGTCGGTTCGCCAAGTGGTTTACCGGACCCATGCGATGAACAAAATTGAAGTTCTCGCCCGCATTTTACAAGCCAAAGATCGCGGTCTATCAATCATTTTTACCCGCACAAAGCGCACAGCATCCCGGGTGGCACAAGATCTTGCCGAACGCGGATTTGCTACCGGTGAAATGCATGGCGATTTGGGCCAAGGTGCTCGCGAACAAGCTTTGCGCGCGTTCCGCAATGGCAAAATCGATGTGCTTGTCGCAACCGATGTCGCTGCCCGTGGTATCGACGTCGATAACGTCACCCAGGTGATCAACTACCAGGCTCCAGAAGACGAAAAGACCTATATTCACCGCATCGGTCGTACCGGTCGCGCAGGCCATTCAGGTACTGCTATTACTTTCGTCGATTGGGAAGACACCCCGCGATGGGCAGTGATTAACAAAATGCTCTCCCTCGGAATGCCAGAGCCGGTGGAAACTTACCACACCTCAGATCATCTTTATACGGATCTCGACATCCCTACCGACGTCACTGGCTATCTGCCAAAGTCTCAGCGCACTCGCGAAGGTCTCACTGCAGAAAAGCTCGAAGATCTGGGCGAAACAGGAAAGAGCGCCGGCCGTGGCCGTCGTCCAGCCCAGCGTTCCGGTTCCGGTTCACGCTCTGGTAACGGTTCCCGTTCTGGGAATAAGCCCCATCGGGACAGTGACCGCTCGCCGCGCGAATCTCGCGATTCTGAGTCAAGCCGTGTGCGTAAGCCACGCCAACGTCGTCGTATTCGCAAAACTGATACCGAGTCCTAAACTCTAGTCGGTCAAAAACGCTAACCTACTAGCGATAAATATTGGGTCACACTCTCTAGTGTGACCCAATATTTATCGCTTTAAGTGGCAGACAGGACCTATCCAATACCAAACCGCCCCCAGACTTACCTGCCTAAGAACGCAGTATTAACAACCGTAATAATTCCGTTGATGATCAGCTGCGCTGCGATTGCGGCGAGCAACATGCCAGATAACCGAGTCAGAAGCATAATGCCCGACTCGCCAAGCAGTTTGAAAATCGGGTTAGCAAACCGCATCGTCAGCCAAGAAATAGTCAAGACCGTCACTAGGCCAAAAACCGTTGTGAGGATCCGAGCCCAGTCATGTCCGGCATCATCAATGAGAAGCATGAATGCCACGATCGAGCCAGGGCCAGCGAGCAAAGGCATACCCAGCGGAACCATAGCTACGTGTAAATCACCGTCAGATTCACCCGGATCTTCTTCCTGCCCCGTCAATAATTGCAACGCAATAAGAAGTAACAACAAACCGCCCGAGATTTGTAATGCTGGCGCGGAAATTCCCAATGAATTGAACACTGTGAAACCGAAGAATCCGAAAAGCATTAGCAAGATACCGGCAATGAAGTTTGCTTGGAATGCGATACGGCGACGGTTACGCTCAGAAGCTTTAGCCGTCAGCGCGAGGAAAATCGGCAAATTTCCTGGAGGGTCGATAATCACAAATAGAGTTGCGAATGCCGAGACAAACAATGCTGTATCAAAAGACACTAAATAACCTCCGCGAAAGTCCCGTCAATTAAAGAAAAATAAACATCGGCCGACGTTGTGTGTTCGCCGAGCTGATTCGGTTTACCGGTTCCATGAAAATCCGAAGATCCGAACCGCGCAAGACCATACGCCTTAACAATATCAGCCAACGCCGGCCGTGTATCGGCAGGATTGTCACGGTGATCTACTTCAACTCCAAACAGTCCAGCATCCGCCAATTCTTCAAACGCCCGGTCCGGTGCAATATTCCCTCGGGAGCTTGCATGCGGATGCGCCCAGACCGTCTTGCCGCCAGCTTGACCAACAAACTTCACGACGTCGCTAGCTTCAGGCGCATATTGACTGACGTAATAGGGCGACGACGGAGCTAGCAAGCGTTCGAACGCGTGAGACCGAGACTCTACCAAGCCCAATGTTACTAAAGCATCTGCAATATGGGGACGGCCGAGAACCGCACCTGGAGCAGCGTGGGCAACGACGTCGTCAAACGATATCGGGTAATCCTCAGCAAGTCGCTGGGTAATCTCACGAGCGCGCCCGTGGCGAGAAGCTTGTAGCTTTGCTATATGATCGATGATTTTCGGGTGTCCTGGGTTAAACAAATACCCCAGAATGTGCACATGCGTACCATGACAACGCGCAGTAATTTCCATTCCACGTACGAGCTTTATCCCCGTTTCCTGGGCCGCTATTGCTGCGTCTACCCAGCCCTCAACTGTATCGTGATCGGTTAACCCGACAACATCTAGCCCTGCCTGGTGTGCCTGGGTAATAAGCGCGTAGGGATGGTCGGTGCCATCCGAACACGATGAATGAGTATGCAGATCAATCTTCATATCTTCATAGTACTCACCGCCTCCACCACGACCTACTCACACCTTCAATTATCTTTTAGAATCGGCGGAAAATAGTGGGATAATAGATGTATGACTGAAGAAAAACAATCCCTCGAAGAACGCGCACACAACCGTACGCAACGTCCACAAAGCGATGCTTTCCGTTCCTTCATTGGTGAAGATTGGGGTGCTCGCCCAGCAGGCCCGCAGCGCTCAGCTGCAGCTGACTATCTTCCGGCTCGTCATTTCAAACTCGGCTCACAGTTCCGCGGCGAACGCTTAGTGTTTCCAGCCGGCGATCTGCAAGTGCGCTCTAACGATACTGACTACCGTTTCCGTGCACACTCAGCGTTTGCGCATCTCACCGGTTTGGGTGGCGAAGATGAACCTGGTGCTGTGCTTGTCCTTGAACCACTACCGGCAGGCAACGAAACGCCAGAAGTCACACACGAAGCCGTGCTGTACTTCCATCCACGCGCTTCACGTTCATCCGAAGAATTCTATGCAGATTCCCGCCACGGCGAATTCTGGGTTGGAGCTCGCCTCTCGGCTCACGAGATGTCCACTCTCACCGGTCTAAACGTGGCACATATCGATACGTTGCGCGATGCTCTAGCGAAAGACCTTGGCGAAGTTCAGATCCGAGTGATTCCCGAAGCTGACGCCCAGATCGAATCCCTGGTTGAAGAGCTCCGTCAAGAAAATGGGTTAACTACCGACGCAAGCGAGATCAATGCCCAACTTGCTGAAGCTGCGTCCGAACTACGCCTTATCAAAGACGAATACGAGATCGCTGAAATGCAAAAGGCTGTTGACGTCACTGCTTCTGGCTTCGATGAAATCGTTGCCTCCTTCCCACGTGCACGCACACACTGGCGCGGAGAACGCGTTATCGAAGGCGCTTTCTTTGCCAAAGCTCGTGAAGAAGGAAACGGCCTAGGCTATGACACCATCGCAGCCGCTGGCAACCACGCCAATACGTTGCACTGGATCAAGAATGATGGCCCACTTCAAGACGGCACCTTGATGCTGATTGATGCCGGCGCTGAAGTAGATTCCCTCTACACCGCCGATATCACTCGTACTCTGCCAGTATCTGGAAAGTTCAGCGATACCCAGCGGCTCGTCTACGAAGCTGTCCTCGAAGCCTGTGACTACGCTCTGGATGTTGCTTCCCAACCAGGAGTTCGCTTCCGAGACATACATGCAGCAGCAATGACGGTTATCGCTCGTCATCTTCACGAGTGGGGAATCTTACCGGTTTCGCCAGAAGAATCGCTCCTCCCAGAAAATCAGCAGCACCGCCGCTGGATGCCACACGGCACCTCCCATCATCTCGGACTAGACGTTCACGATTGCGCCCAAGCCAAACGCGAACTTTACCAAGATGCGTTGCTTGAAGAAGGTATGGTGTTCACTATCGAACCTGGCTTGTATTTCCGTGAAGATGACTTGAAGGTGCCAGAAGAATTCCGTGGTATTGGTGTGCGTATCGAAGACGACATCGTCATCACTAAAAATGGCGCGGTACGGATCTCAGAAAATATTCCTCGCACTGTTGAAGAAATCGAAAACTGGATGGCTCGCCTAGCGCAGTAATGCTCAAGTGATCGCTAAGCCAGCAATGTAAAAATATGTGCACGGGTTATCCCGCCACGACGAACAGGAAGGTGAGTTATGAGCTCTCGCGGTCCATCTCGCGTCTTTGTCGGACGCTTAGCCGGAGCTGATGTTTTCGATCCAATTGGTGATCGCGTTGGCAAGGTGAACGATGTCGTCGTGGTTTTCCGATTACGTGGCGCCCCACTGGCAGTGGGGTTAACCGTTGACGTAGCCGGAAAACGCCGAGTATTTTTACCACTGACTCGTGTTACGTCGATGGCCAACGGGCAAGTCATTACTACCGGTGTACTCAATATGCGCCGGTTTAATCAGCGTCCGGTTGAAGCCATGGCTGTAGGAGAGCTTCTCGATCGGCAAGTGACGATCATTGATTCTGGCGAACGAGCTGAAGTTGAAGATCTAGCTATCGAACAAACCCGTGCACGTGAATGGCGTGTGACCACGCTTTATGTACGCATGGGACAGAATGCGAAAGACGCCGGTAACACCTTACTTGTTCCCACGTCGGCGGTCCGTGGACTTGGCATCAAGGAGACCTCTCAAGGTGCAACAGCGCTACTCGCCCAGATTTCGGGTTTGAAGGCTCCCGACGTCGCCGACGTGCTACGTGACTTGCCCGAAGAACGTCTGCTCGCCGTCGCTCGTGAATTATCGGATGAGCGTTTGGCAGACGTTTTGGAAGAATTGGGTGACGACGATCGAGTAGCGATTATGGAATCTCTCGACGTCGATCGTGCAGCTGATGTTTTGGAAGTCATGCAACCAGACGATGCAGCCGACTTGGTCAACGAGCTTCCAGAGGCTCAAGCTGAAGTCTTGCTCGACCGCATGGAACCTGAAGAAGCTCGCGACGTTCGACGCTTGATGAGTTATTCTGAACGTTCTGCTGGTGGTTTGATGACAACCGATCCGATTATTTTGGCACCCGACGCTTCGGTAGCGATGGCACTAGCCCAAGCACGTCGTCCAGAATTACCTCCGGCGTTGGCATCGATGGTTTTCGTCACTCGTCCCCCGCACGAATCCCCTACCGGCCGCTATATCGGCGTCGTCCATTTGCAGCGTGCTCTGCGTGAACCACCGTCGAATATGATTGGCGGAATTGTTGAACAAGTCGAAACGGTGGCTCCAGATGACGGCATCGGTACTATCACTCGTCTGCTGGCAACTTACAACTTAACCGTGTTGCCGGTTGTAGCTGACGAAATGCTCGTCGGTGCTGTTTCAGTTGACGACGTTCTCGACCACTTGTTGCCTGATGATTGGCGTGAAGCCGACGAAGAAGAACTCGATGAAGCTGTCGACGCACGCCACAAACATGATGAGGAAGGAGATGAATAATGGCTGATTTTGATCAACCATCGGATAAGCGTTCACGCCGGATGCGGAAAACCCGATGGGATTCTGATGCTGTGGGCGTTGTTTCAGAACGTATCGCGAGGTTTTCCGGCACCCCACAATTCCTTGTCTATTTGACAATTTTCGTTGCGCTGTGGCTGATCTGGAACACGTGGGGTCCCGATTCGTTGCGGTTTGATTCCGCTGAACTGGGATTTACTGCGTTGACTTTGATGCTCTCGCTCCAAGCTTCCTATGCAGCTCCACTCATTTTGCTCGCGCAGAACCGGCAAGACGATCGTGACCGCGTTACGGCTCAGCAAGATCGCTTCACAGCCGAACGTAACCTTGCCGACACTGAATACATCACTCGCGAAATCGCGTCGTTGCGTCTGGCAATGAACGAAATCGCAACTCGTGACTTCGTGCGATCAGAGATTCGCGACCAACTTGAGATCTACCGGGAGACGCATGGCGAATTGCAAGCCGAACTTTCCGAAAAGAACGAAAGAATCGCTGAACTCGAGCGCGAAATTCTCCGACTAAAGGCGCATGAAGATGATACTGAAAAGAAGGTAGACTAACCCTCATGACTATTTCCCTTGAAAAAATCAACGAAGCATTAGCCACCGTCTACGATCCGGAAATTAAGCGACCAATCACCGAAATTGGCATGGTTCGTTCCGTAGACGTGACAGACGAAGGCCACGTCACAGTCGGTATCAACCTCACTACCGCTGGATGCCCATTGCGCAACAAACTCACCGAAGACGCCACCTCCGCAGTATCCGCGGTTGAAGGCGTTACCGGCGTCGAGGTTGTCATGGGAGTGATGAACGACGAAGAAAAAGAAGAACTGCGTAAAACCTTGCGTGGTGGCGCGCCAGAACGTCACAACCCATTCCAGGAGCCAGGATCGCTGACCCGCGTCTACGCTATCTCTTCTGGTAAAGGTGGCGTTGGCAAATCCTCAATGACCGTCAACCTCGCAACTGCTATGCAACGCCAAGGCTTGAAGGTTGGTATCGTTGATGCCGATATCTATGGATTTTCTATCCCCCACATGATGGGCGTTGATTCTCCACCGCAAGTTGTGGACAAAATGATCATTCCACCAGTAGCACACGATGTGAAAACTATTTCCATCGGTATGTTTATGGAAGAAAACATCCCGGTAGTCTGGCGCGGTCCGATGCTTCATCGTGCGCTAGAACAATTCTTCTCCGATGTGTACTGGGGCGATCTCGATGTCCTCTTGATTGACTTGCCACCAGGTACCGGCGATATTGCACTCTCCGTTGCACAGCTTATCCCGCAATCAGAAGTTGTTCTTGTGACAACTCCACAAGTTGCAGCTGCTGATGTAGCTGAACGTGCAGGGATGATGGCAAAGCAAACGGAACAACGTGTAGTTGGCGTTATCGAGAACATGTCCTTCCTGGCAATGCCAGATGGTTCGAAGATGGAAATCTTTGGCGCCGGTGGCGGCAAGAAAGTTGCTGACGAACTATCCTACATCCTTGGCTACGACGTCCCACTACTTGGCCAAGTTCCGCTCGAGCAGCCACTGCGCGAAGGTGGCGACGCCGGTGTTCCACTAGCTAGCCAAGACGGTTCTTCACCTGCACATGACGCGATTGATGAGATCGCAGCTACGCTGGGCCGTCGTGCTCGTGGACTATCGGGTAAGTCTCTTGGTGTCTCACCACTCTAAAAGCATAGGAAGCAGAGCATGAGCACAGAAAAAGCGCAATCGTGGTTGTATGCAGAATCGTTTGTCACCGACGGCGATGCTGTCGAACAGGCACGTTATCAGGCGGCTGAACTCGGTATCGAAAGTGTCAGCCCAGCAACTGGGCAATTCCTCTCGTTCCTAGCAACAGGTAGTCAGATCAAAACAATTGCCGATATTGGAACAGGCACTGGTGTATCTGGCCTGTATTTGCTCAGTGGCTCGAAAGAGTCCCAGCTTACTAGTATCGATATTGATTCCGAGGCGCAAAATCTTGCCCGGCAAAACTTTGCAGCAACGGGGATCCGTGCGGGACGCTACCGGCTTATCAATGGTCGCAGTGCTGATATCCTGCCACGTCTCGCTCCTAACTCCTACGATATCGTCTTTATCGACGGCGATATTTTAGAAGCAGAAGGTGACGTTCTGGAGGCATTGCGGATGCTTCGTACCAGTGGAATACTGATTGTCGCACATGCTCTCTACCATGATCGTGTTGCTGATCCAGCGCGTCGGGACGACAACACAGTAGCAATGCGAAATATTGGCCGTATGCTCCACGACAGCGATCAGGTAACTACATCGCTTCTGCCGTTAGGCGATGGTCTGCTCGTGGCTAAGAAGCTTTAGAAACGCTTCAAATAAGCTCCGGCGACAATACGTGTATTGTCGCCGGAGCTTATTTTCATTAACTTGCATGTGTTGACGATTGCTTTTTATGAACGTAACGATCTCTAAGCCAAGAAATACCAACTGCTACTAAATATAAAGTGAGTAATAATAGCGCCTGTATAGTCATCGGCCAGGGACTTGGCAAAGGGTTGGCGATCGCAGCAAAAACAAACGCACTAACAGTTGCCCAACGCCATCCGCTGAGCATTGTCCGAGCTGACATGACACCCAGGAAATTCAGGACGACTAACAGTTCTGGAATCAAGAAAGATATCCCGAATGCAATAACTAGGCGCATATAAAAAAGTACATAAGTGTTCGCTTGTAGTAAGGAAACCGCGCCTTCTGGCACAAATGATTGGAGTATTTCTACTGCCCGCGGAGCAAGCCAAATGCCGCTGAGAGCTCCTGCAGAAAAAAGCACAACTCCAACAAGCCCAAAAACTGCGAGATAGATTTTTTCTTTTCTCTTCAATGCTGGAGCAACAAAAATTCCTATTTGGCAGATCCACCATGGACTCGTCAATAAAATTGCGGTCCATATTGCCACTGTCAGCTTGAGATCGAATGCAGCGCCAATCGTCTGAAAATTTAAACTAACCGCACCATTATGTGTCGCTTTAACCGGTCCTTGAATGAACTGCATGACCGGATCATAGAGATACCATCCGGGGACTGTACCGAGAACTATTCCAGCAATGGACAGCAGCAGTCTTTTCCGAAGCTCTCGCAGATGGGCAAAAATTCCCATTCGTGCTTCCGGATTATTCTTCACGCAACGACCTACTCGTTATGTCCTTCTTTTTCATCAGTAATTGCGCCATCTTCTGGTGGAACATCATCTTGGAGTTCTTTCAATTCTTTCTTTAACACCTTGGCGCTTTGCCCAATCGACTTGGCAATTGTTGGAAGCTTCGAAGCACCAAAAATCACGATAAGAACAATGATGACAACAATAATATGAGACGGCTTCATATACTCCCCTAATAAAAAGAACGATAATGCCTAGAGTACATATATTAACTTGTACTGCATGCGAACGTCAGCCCCTACTATTTATAACACTGTTAATTTACGTATTTCCACAACTTTGGCAATCATCAAAAGTACTCGGTATCCTTGGTTCGCATATGCAAAGCACTATTTCAAAGGAGTGTGTGACATGAAAAAACAACGCTGGCTGGTTAGTCTATGCGTCACATTAGTTCTTTCTGGATGTCTTGGATCGGCTGATCTGCCAAATGACACAAACAAGATCACAATTTTTGCAGCTTCTTCTTTGCACCAAGCGCTTCCAGAGATCGTTTCAGAATTAGCTCCGGATATAAATGTTAGCTTCAATTTTGATGGCTCTTCTTCCTTAGTAGATCAGCTTTCCCAGGGCGCCCCAGCCGACTTACTCATCACTGCCGATGAAAATAATATGCAGAAAGCGCTAGCGAACGGATTGGTAGACAATACTGAATCATTCGCCTCTAACACGTTAGTGCTCGTAGTTCCCAACGATAATCCGGGCAACATTTCACGCTTTGATCAACAGTCACTTCAAGGAAAACGCCTCGTGATCTGTGCCCAACAAGTCCCGTGTGGAACAGCAACACAAAAGCTAGCTTCGGAGACTAATGTAAAGCTCACTCCCGTATCTGAGGAACAATCTGTCACAAGTGTGCTCGGTAAAGTTATTAGTGGAGAAGCTGACGCGGGAATAGTCTATAAAACAGATGCTATTTTTGCACAGGAAAAAGTATCTTCAATCGATATCGAAAATGCGGAACAAATAGTCAATAACTATATGATCGGAGTAACTCACGGCACTCAGCATTCAGCTTTGGCACAACGGTTCCAAGATCTTATTCTCAGTGCAGATGGGCAACGGAAGCTTGCTCAGTTTGGTTTCACAGTTCTAACGAAATAACAATGCAGAATTCTCAACATCCGTTATCCCACTCTCAACAGCTTGCCTACGCCCCGTGGTTACTGGTGCCGGCCATAGTCGGTCTATTATTCCTCATCTTCCCAATATTTGCGTTGCTACTAAGCACGCCTTGGGTTTCTATTATCGATCTGTTGCACAGCCCCGAAGCAACAGATGCATTATGGCTATCCGTAAAATCTGCTAGCATCGCCACGCTTTTGACCACTGTCTTTGGTGTTCCCCTCGCATTCGCTATCGCGCGTAGCAAACAGTGGCAAGGGAAGCTTCTGCGTATTCTCGTGCTACTTCCGTTAACACTTCCCCCAGTCGTCTCTGGTCTTGCACTCATGCTGGTCTGGGGACGGCGAGGAATGTTGGGATATTATCTTGATATAGCCGGATATTCCATCAGCTTCTCGACCATAGCTGTTATTTTTTCCCAGATCTTCGTCTCGCTCCCTTTTTTAGTGATTACCTTTGAAGCAGCCATACGGACACATGGGACTGCATACGAAGATACTGCGGTGGCGCTTGGCGCCTCAAGAACTCGCACATTTTTCACAGTCTCGCTCCCTTTACTAGCCCCAGCATTAATATCTTCTATGGCCTTGGCTTTCTCGAGAGCCCTCGGCGAATTTGGAGCCACAATTACGTTTGCCGGATCTTTACAAGGCATCACCCGCACAATGCCCATCCAGATTTATTTACAACGCGAACTCGACACTGACCAAGCGCTGGCTTTAGCCGTTATACTGATCAGCATCGCACTCGTCATGCTTGTCATTGGTAGTGTTCGGCTCCCCCTCTTTAGAATCTCTCGTATCCGTTCCTTGCCTTTAAAAAATCCTCAGGATTATAGTCACGAGCAGCGTAATTCCCAAGCGACTTCCGCCCCTGAGATTACTGTTCAAGCAAGTATCAAGGATCGAGACTTTAACGTGTCAACAACGTTTAAAGCCAACACAATAACAGTAATCAATGGCCCAAACGGCTCTGGAAAATCAACTCTCCTTAACCTGATCGCTGGAAATATCGTGGCAACACACGGTGGAGTTACGTTCACCCCGCCGCATCCGCGAGTGTCACTCCTACAGCAAAATCCATATTTGTTCCCTCATCTGAATGTCGTGCAGAATGTTGAATTCAGCTTTCGCTGCCGTGGTTTTTCTCGCACTCAAGCCCGCGCTCGCGCCATGGAAGAATTATCGTTCGTCGGCATAGAAACTCATGCACTACAGGACGTCAGGCAATTGTCTGGCGGAGAAGCTCAACGAGTTGCTATCGCCAGAGCAATGGCAACCGAACCCAACGTCGTCCTTCTAGACGAACCATTCACTGCGCTCGATGAAACTACTGCACGTAAGCTTAGAGTTACGCTGCGCAAACGACTTCAAGCAGAATCTGTCACTGCTCTGATCGTCTCTCACGACCGACAAGACACCGAATACTTTGCTCATTCGCTTCTCCAACTCCAACATGGAAAAATAATCAGCCATGAGTAATTGACAACTAGTTAACTATCTTCTCGATGCCACTGACCGGAACGACCACCAGCTTTATATGTAATTTTGCAATCAGTGATCTCAACACTTCGGTCCACACCCTTGACCATATCAACTATTGCTAAAGCGCTAACCGTGGCCGCGGTTAAAGCCTCCATTTCTACGCCAGTACGATCGGCAGTTCGTATCGTAGCTGAAATCGCAATATGATCTTCTTCTAAACTCATATCTACGCTAGCTCCATGAATACCGATGATGTGCGCGAGCGGTAGAAGATCCGGAACTTTTTTTGCTGCTTGAATACCACTAATTCTAGCTACCGCTAAAACATCACCTTTCGGCACAGTACCTTCGCGCAGAGCGCGCATAACTTTCGTGGAGCACTTTACTTTTGCTGTAGCAGTCGCAACACGGTTAGTCGGTTGTTTTTCAGTTACGTCTACCATGTACGCATGTCCAGTATTATCCAGGTGTGTAAACGAGGTCTGAGAGTTTGACATATTGTTTTCCTTAACGTAGACGGAGAATAGAAATGTTCTGACCTGGCTGAACCCATTTTTCAGTTGCAGGTACCAAAGCAAGAGCAGTGGCCTTAGGTAAGGACCCGACAAAGTGAGACGCCGAACCACCAGCAGATGCAGGAACTACTCCCCTCTCACTTTCCACTACAGGTACAAACTGGTCACGGCCTAGTTTATGCTTCCATGAGGTACCAGCTACAGAAGTGGTAAATAAATCAGCATATTCAATCCGTTTCCCGCCTTCCATGACGTTGAGTAACGGCAAAACAAATAGATACATGGAAACATATACACTTACCGGGTTTCCTGGTAAACATATGACAGGAACACCAGAGATCTCTCCAAAACCTTGAGGCTTTCCTGGTTGCATCATGACTTTAGTAAAATTTACCCCGTGCGAACGCAGACTCGATTTGACGACATCGAATGCCCCCGCACTCACTCCCCCCGTAGTGAGCACTAGATCGCATTCACTCACCAATTTTTCGATCGTCTCAACAAAGTGGGCAGAATCATCAGAATGCAAAGAGCGCACAGTCACATTAGCTCCTCGCTCAAATAGCAACCCACTAACGAGGAATGAATTCGAATCCGGGATAGTGCCGAAGTCTAACTCTTCACCGGGCGAACGCAATTCATTTCCAGTAGCTACTACCCCGACATTTAACTGACGATGAACCTTGACTGTCGCAAAACCGACAGCCGAAAACGCTGCGATATGGGACGGAGTAACCCTCGTTCCAGCTGTGAAAATTTTCTCCCCGACAGCCACGTCTTCGCCCGCATGGCGTACATTCGCATTTTTTTGGAGGGATATCTTGGGAACCACACAGTCGGGTGCCTGAGTAGCCATGTTCTCCATACCGCCGATAGTATCTTCGACGCGGATAACACTATTTGCACCTTCGGGCAGTGGTGCACCAGTCATTATTCGACTGGCTTGCCCGGGGAATATTTTCACTTGTGGAGCACATCCCGCTGGAATATCTTCGACAACACGGAGTTCTTGTCCCGGAATCACATCCTGTGCTCGCACAGCAAACCCGTCCATCGCAGAATTCGTAAAAGGTGGAATAGGGTAATGCGCTATGATGTCTTCAGCAAGAACTCTATTCAAGGCTTTCTCTATGGGTACATCTATAACTGGACTAGTATTGGCCAAACTTAAGATATCGTCATAGTGTTGTTCAACGGTTTTCATTACTCTCATTTCATTATGCTCTCGTAGTGGCAACAGGTACAGTTCGCATCTCTCCATTGAGTACATCAATTAATGCGATCTTCCCGTATGTCTTAGTTCCCATACCGCCAATAATCTTCAAAGCCTCTGAAGCCATATACGATCCAATCACACCACATATTGGCCCAAATGTTCCTTTTTCTTGTGGAGTTGGCAAAGCATCATATTTTTCTGAACGCGGGTAGACATCGTCAAGAGTGACACTATCTACAGACCCATCATGCATGAAAACACTGACTTGGCCGTAGTAAGAAATAACTGCTCCCCAGACATGCGGTAAGCCTAGCTCTTCACACACATCATTAACCAGATACCGTGTTTGGAAATTATCTGAACAATCAATAACCAAATCGTATGATCCTACAATTTGCTGAGCATTATCTGTAGTTAGCTTAACCGAGTGAAGTTCAGTGCCAGTGTGCGGATTCAAGTCGTTCATTACCTGCGCGGCACTCGTCGTCTTTCTCATTCCTTCTTTCACAGAACTGTGTATCACTTGGCGTTGAAGATTTGATTCGTCGACGACGTCGTTATCGACAATACCGATAGTGCCCACTCCGGCTGCTGTTAAATAAAGAAGAACAGGCGACCCAAGTCCTCCTGCACCAACCACTAAAACCCGAGCATTCTCGACTCTTTGCTGCGCGACTTCGCCAAATCCTGGCAGTCGAAGATGCCTTGTATACCGCACCTATTTCCTCCGTTTGCGTATAGGCAGTTATCCCCTAAACTTATGGCATGAGCCTAAGCGTAGTAAAATTTGCCGTCATTACAGTATCTGATCGTGTTTCTCGCGGAATTCGCGAAGACGGATCCGGACCCCTTGCCAAAGAGATATTATCTCAATTCGGCGAGATTGTTTTTTATGATGTTGTTCCTGATGGCATTGAACCCGTCCAAGGCGCAATTCATGCAGCTATGCAGGCAGGAAGCAATATCATTTTGACCACAGGTGGCACTGGGATCACCCAACGCGATCAGACGCCACAGGCAGTTTCTTCGTTGCTTTCGTTTGACATCCCTGGAATTGCTGCATTGATTCGAGAAAAATCGAAAGTGGCAACTGCTGTTCTTAGCCGTTCTATAGCTGGAGTTGTAGACGACGGAACATATCGAGCTGCGGTTGTTACTTTGCCTGGTTCACCAAATGCAGTAGCTGAAGGCATATCCGCTATTTCTGAACTTTTCTCACACTTAGCTGAACAACTAAAAAACGGTGACCACGACACCCACCTTTCTTCAGAACAACCACCTACTTCGCACCCTCACTCGGGCCATTTTGAACATACGTATAAGCTTGCACACCACGCTGAGCCCTCCACAGGAATCGGAGAAGTGGTCATTGCACAAATTCAAGATTCTCCTATTTCTATGGATGCCCTCCAGGCTGCTGTTTCTTCAGATATGGCCGGAGCGATTACTAGTTTTTGCGGTCAAGTACGCAATCATGACCATAAGAGGGGCGTTACCGGCATTAGCTACTCGGCACACCCGAGCTCGAACGAAATTATCCGTTCCATAGCCGAAAAAGTGGCACGCGAACGAGGCTTACACAAGATCGCCGTCATCCACAGAATCGGCCAATTAACGGTAGGCGACGTTGCTCTCGGAGTTGCAGTAAGCTCTGACCATCGCAAAGAATCGTTCCAAGCAGTTGAAGATCTCGTCGAACGCGTAAAACTCGAACTACCAATATGGAAAAAACAAGAGTTTACCGACGGCTCATCTCAATGGTCCGGTATGGCATAACAGCGGTAATCACCCACCAGCAAATGGCGGAAGGACATCCAGCTCGGCAACATCGCTTATACGATCTGCAACTTCTAGTCGGCGCCCGCCGCTTAAAAATGCACAGACAGAAAGATCTAAACGAAACTTTTCTCCATGCTCAGCCGCTAGGACATCAATGAGATCAGCGAGTGTTGCTTGTGCAGGTAATGAAATTGTTTCTGCAGTCTTTCCTGCACTATCAGCGATTCCTGCAAAGTATTTCACGGTAACTATAATATCCATTTTTAGCCTTCCACTGAAACTAAAGGTTGTCTTTGAGCTAGCCACCGATCGCACTCATAGTGCGATCAGGTTGAGTGAATCCGTCATCGTTGATGCCGTGTCGTGCGGGCTTGTTCCACATCGCCTCTTGCCATTGTGAAGCGATCTCACCATCAGAAGCACCTGAGCGAAGTAGTGCTCGAAGATCATATTCATCGTCGTTAAACAAACACGAACGTATTCTTCCTTCAGCTGTTAACCGGGTACGATCGCATTCAGCACAAAACGGCTGTGAAACTGAGCTGATGAAACCTACAGTACCTGCCGGATACTCTTGGGTTCCTAAAGTGCCTGCCGCAACACCCCACAACGATGCCGGCGAACTGCCCCGCATTGACTTCGGAAACTCTTCGAGCTTGAAACTACGTTGTAATCGTTCGATCAACGAAGGTGACGTAATAATTTCAGCTTTATTCCATTGCCCTTTCGGACCGATCGGCATGTGTTCGATAAATCGTAGTTCCGCCCCGATATTCAACGCTAAACACAATAGCTTCTCTGATGAGTCATCGTTGACACCTGGTATCACGACTGCATTGATTTTCGCTGGAGAGAGTCCCGCTGCTGTAGCAGCACTAATACCTTCCATAACATGAGCAAAACGGTCGCGGCGAGTCAATTCTAAATATTCTTCACGCGAAGATGAATCTAAAGAAATATTTACCCTCTTGAGACCGGCGTCATGTAAGGCTCGTGCGCGATGCGAAAGTCCCAGACCATTAGTTGTCAGAGCGAGGTCCAGTTTTTCTCCATCTGTAGTACGCAACTGTGCACACTCAGACACGATCGTCTCGAGCCCTTTACGCAGTAACGGCTCGCCTCCAGTGAAACGAACTTTTGTAATGCCTAGGTAGTTAACGCCAATCCGAACCAACCGCACAACTTCTTCGTCAGTTAAAATTTTCGACAGCGGAAGGACAGGTAGTCCTTCTTCTGGCATGCAATAAAGGCACCGGAGGTTGCACCGATCGGTTAACGATACTCGCAGATCAGTAGCTCGCCGTCCAAACTTATCGACAAGCCCAAGCTGTTTTTCATTGGTAACACTTAACGATGACAGCGACCGTTCGTGCTGGCTTTTCACATTACCTCCGTATTCTTGCATAGATAACCGAGAATACCCGCATCGTTCTGCTCTATCCAAATCGAAAGACCTCTTTTAACGGTAAGCTATTCCCGTGCTCTCAATAGCTTTCGGACACTATCTAATGGAACGGATTGGAACGGATTTTCTTGACGATGAACGCATAGAGCACACAGCTCTCTATCTATCGATTTGATCCGCGCCCCACAATTCTTACATTTACGAGTTTCGCTTTGAAAGAGTAGCTGCGCCTCTGGATCCTGAAGTGTACGCCATGTTTGTGGCTGAGTTGCTTCGAGCGCACCTACTGGACATAAGTCGATACAGGAATGACATCCCCGGCAAAGGCGTTGAGAAAGAACTAACTTTTCGACTCTCTCACGCCCATTGTTTGTATCCGTTTGTATCTGCAACGCATCGTTTTTACACGCTTTGACGCAGACACCGCATAAAGTACATCCGTTCGCATCGAGTTGTACTCCTTTTGGAGCAGAAAAAACCTGGTCTGGGTCGGATATACTTAACGCTTCTATCGCTTGGGCAGTACGCTCTTGATCGTCCGCATGAAAGTCGATAGGCGATGTTATTTTAAAACCTAAAACGGCTCGCCGCGGGAGCGGAACATGTGGAAGGGAGATAGTTTTCCCCTGCCGGAACAACCGTTTTCGGGTCGGATGAAAATCCGTAACCAACCCCGGCGTAGCATTCTTCCATATAGAAGCCTTTTTCGTTTCGGCATCTTTATGTATACCGCAAGTATGTATCGAAACTTGACGTGCGCCAACAGCCAGAATCTGCGCTGCTACGCCATCAGATTCCTGTGCTATGCATCCGGTCAAGATCGCGTTAATAGCTCCGGGTGGCGTTGAAATAGCTGGTGCTTTTGCACACGATATCACCACTAGCTCTGGTGAATCTTGCGCGGCCAACCAGCGCAATAGCAATCCAACAGAATCAAGCATTCGCTCCACCAGCTTGAAGTTTTTCACTCCACGTTTCAATCGCACCTAAGGTCAATGCCAAAATTCCTTTTAACCATGCAGTTTCAGCATATGAGTATGCTTCTCGGAGCATGTGCGGTGCCCATTGATTGATATGGTCGTTAGTGAAAGAAACAGCAAGTTCGTAGGCACGCTCTTCTCCATCTACCGTAATAAGGCAACACTGCGCCAAAAAATCAAGCTCTAACCCGATATGATCATCGGGCTCAGCATTATAGTTAGGTGCTCGCAACGATAGCTTGGAATACTCTGATCGAACTTCGAGAGTTTGCTTGTCAAAGACTAGACGATCATCGCCACGATGCACTGACTCAAATGGTGGAACTTTCGCACGGGCCGATATTCCATATAACGTATCTTGGTCTGTTCGGATCGCAGCGTCAGTCTCTTTCCGTTTTAAGGATTCTTTCAACAGTTCGCACCCTCTAGACGTATACTCCGACTCTGCAGGAAGCAACGGCCATTCATCTATCAACGATAGAACAGCATCACGAGTAGAACTATCGGCTGGTTGAATATGCAGTCTCCCCAAAACACCGAATGTCGCTGCAAATGCATCGAGCTCTATAGCGCTAAGCACACATCCTCCTTGTAGTGAAAGTAAATCCCGCAACCGAGATGAACAATAAATAAAAGTCTGCCACAAATACAGCGAAGGCGTGAGGTGAAATACTTTCACTTCACGCCTTCGCTCACGAGATCAACCAGCTATCGTTTGCCAGGTATTAAGTCCTTCACGCCACAATCCATCGTAATGGATTGAACGTCCCATTAGCTCTGAAGTTAAAGCCAAAACAAGTGCGAGAACGATAAGCACGATCAGAACTTTCTGAGGCTGATTTGCCGTCTGTACCTTGCTAAATGCAAAAACTCCCGCAATAACGACTGCAATTCCTAACAACAATAGTCGCCACAAGAGGAAGCTTGTCGATATCTCAGATGCCACATATTCCGCAGCATCGCCACCGTGCGAAAGGGCGAGCAGATATATTGGATACGTTACGAAAATAGCGATACCGGCAACTGTTGCGACTACTGACAATCCCCTCAGAGATGCTCGTAGGAAAGCAACCAGTTCAGCGTTTAACGGCTCTTTGGCTTGTTTACGTATCTTCGCCAGTGGATTGCTCGTCCATACGATGAGTAAGGCGACTGCTACAGCTAACGGCCCCGTAAGCAATGCAGATTCAAAGAAGAATAACGGTACAGATACGTTATTCCATGCTGGAATTGTCGAGGTCGAATAATATACGCCACTCATCGCAATTAACAAGAACAGTCCTGCAACAGCAGTCAAGATGGCGATAATCTCCCGAATACCACGAGTCAACCAGCCAAACCATTGAGATATAGCGAAAGCTGCACCGAATCCGCCAAACAATACTCCTGCCAGAAGTTCCCTGCTCAACCAGGAGGAGCCTAAATTATTCATTGTGTAAATAGCGTGGAACGGGTCGTTGAGATGGAAGAAAGCCGCGATAAATCCAGCAACCAAAAGTGGACCCACTGCATACATTCCAACATCGGTAATACGATCGATAGTACTCACTGTTAGTTTGCGATAGCGACCGAAGACTTGGATAGCACCCAGAGCCCAGAAAGCTCCAATGGACATCTGCGCAACAACAGTAAAAATGATCATGGGCAATTCATGAATATTCATCAGATCTCCTTAGGATTTGTAATCTGACCAGTACCTGAATCCCAGGCTTGGGCATCGCGATGAGGCGAAATAACCAAATGTGGTTTGGTGATTGAAGGATCCGGAAGCGGCGCTACCGAGTTAGTCTCTCCGTATTTTTCACGCAACTCATCAATAGGACCCCAGTCCAAAGCACGAGAAGGACAGGCAGACACACAGGCTGGATCTTTACCTTCAGAACGGTAGTCATAACAGAGATCGCATTTGGACATATGTCCGGTCTCAGCATTCAGTTGCGGAGCGCCATAAGGACAAGCCCACTGGCAATAGCGACAGCCCACACACTTTGATTCATCGACATAAACAGTGCCATCGGGGCGTCGACTCATCGCGGTGGTTGGACAAACTTCCATGCATACCGCATTTTCGCAATGGTTACAGGACACAGAGGTGTAGTATGCAAATACATTTGGCTCAAAAGTATTTCCCTGAACCTGCCATGATCCGCCGGAGTATTCTACAACTCGACGCCAAGTGACACCGACAGGAAGATCGTGCTTATCTTTACACGCTATTTGACAAGCCTTACATCCATTACATAGTGATTGATCAAAATGGAAGCCGTACTGCGCGCCTTCCTTTGTATAATCTTCAGCCACGATTACCCCTCCTAAGCCTTCTTAATTTCTACCGCGATAGTGTGGACGGCGTTGCCGCGCGCTAACGGTGACGGATGCAATGCCGACAATGTGTTCGTATTTCCACCAATATCTACTGGGTGGTCTTGGTTAGCTTCTTTTGGTGGTTCAACTTCGGATGTTGGAACCGGTGTAAACCAAGCACCTTGAGGTAAAGAAGCAACACCCGGAGCGATGCGATCGGTGACTTTCGCTTCGATTTTCACTGTCCCACGATCATTAAAGGCGAAAACTTGATCACCATTTTCAATACCACGAGCTGCCGCATCAATAGGATTGATCCAGATAGTCTGGATATGGGCTTCGCGCAGCCAATCAACATTTCCATACGTTGAATGCGTACGTGCTTTGAAGTGATGCCCAATCAGCTGAATAGGGAATTCACTTTCACGCACTTCTAGAGCACCTTCCCAGGTCGCTACATACTCAGGCAATGGAGAGAGTCGATCTCCTTCTCTTGCATCCCGGAACTCATCAAATGTCCACTTTTGTGCCATCTGTTCAAGTCGCTGAGAGTATATTTCGATCTTTCCTGATGGTGTCTCGAGTGGGTTGTTTTCCGGATCCTCACGGAAATCTTTCATGGAAACTATAGCGCCCTTTCGCTTTCTAAAGAGTCCCATCTCTTTCCACTCTTCATAGGTGGGAAGGTCTTCATCCTTTTCTCGCGCGATTCCCACAGCCTCACGAAGCCACCCTTCACGATCTTTTCCTTCTGTGAAAGACTCTTTCACACCAAGACGTTCTGCAAGTTCAGAACAGATTGTGTAAACGTCTTTGCACTCATAGAGCGGTTGGATTGCTTGAGAAGAGAGAATGCCGTACGCCATCGGACTAGCATTCTCGCCAGGATGCAGATCAAACTCTTCAGCAGCTGATGTTCCCGGCAGGAGGTAGTCAGAGTATCGACATGAAACAGTCATCTGAATATCGCAATTAACGATCAATTCGCACTTAGACTCATCTTCAAGGATGGCAATCGACTGGTTATTGTCACCAGTTTGGTTCACGATCGAATTTCCACCGTATTGCCAAACCATCTTGATCGGAACATCAAGTTTCGTGTTCGTGGGTTGACCATTTTCATCAACCGGAACCTTAAAATCACGAACGCCTTCTTCCGGTTTTTCCATAACACCAGAATTAAACGTATCCATTTTTTCGCCGTGGTCAATTGCATCTAGCCAGCCGAACACCGGGATGATCTTCATTGACGGGTTCGGCTTACTTGATGTGAGTAATTTCGGGATAGGTAGCCCCGGAGAAGATTCACGTGCTCCATTACCGCCACCCGAAATACCGATGTTTCCAGTAACACACGCTAATAAGAAGATAGCTCGAGCAGTATTCTCACCGTTGGCATGACGCTGAGGTCCCCATCCTTGGGTGATAGCACAAGGTTTAGCGCCTGCAATTTCACGCGCAAGACGACGGATAACATCAGCTGGCACACCCGTAATATCTGCCGCCCACTCCGGCGTCTTTTCTACACCGTCTTTCTTACCTTCAAGATATGCTCGATACGAAGCGTTAGCAGGTGCACCCTCCGGCATATGCTCTTCATCGAAGCCAACACAGTACTGGTCGAGGAATGCTTGGTCATGTAGATCCTCTTCTAACATGACCCAAATCATTCCTGCAATAAGTGCCGCATCCGTACCTGGTCGCAGTGCCACCCATTGATCTGCGAGGTCTAATGCAGTCTCCGAATACCTTGGGTCAATCACAATTGTGCGTACACTAGACTTCTTCTTCGTCTGCTGAGAGACGAAAGTCAACCCTCCCCCGGACATGCGGGTTTCAAGTGGGTTGTTGCCAAACATGACCTGCAACTTGGCATTTTCTGCGTCGTCAAGAGAATTTGAACCAAACCAGCTTCCGTAAAAGTACGGATAAGCAGATGTGATTTCCGTAGTGGAATAATCGGAGTAGTGGTCTAGATACCCTCCCCAGCAATTCAACAAGCGAGCAAAAGCTGTCTTATCCGGTGGCCATGAGGTAGAAACGACTGCTCCCAGGGTACCGGTACCGTAATTGACGTAGAAGGCTTCGTTACCATATTTGGCCTTGATTTCCTTCATTTTGTCTGCGATCTCATCGAGAGCTTGCTCCCATGAGATTTCCACCCATTGACCTTCGCCCCGCTTTGTTCCGGGTTTGCGCTTCAATGGCTTTTTCAAGCGATCCGGATTATAGATACGATGCCGAATTGATCGCCCACGCACACATGCACGTACTGATTGACCGCCAAGTTCATCACTCCCGGTATCGTCTGGTAAAACACGAATAACAGTTCCGTCTTTTACCTCTAGTCGCACTGGGCAGCGTGAGCCACAGTTTACCGTACAAGCAGACCAAATCATCTCTGACGAGTTCTGTTCAGCAGCCTTAGCCGAATCACTAAAAAATGCCGAACCGCCAGCGCCGACCAATGTGGCACTACCTGCCGCAACACCGGACCATTTCAAGAAAGAACGCCGCGAAATATCGAGAGCCCCTTCGCGATTCTCGGTTGTTTCTACCATGAGAACCCCCCTATTAATGACAAGTACCAAAAGTAAAATTCTCTTCCATTCATTGAGATAGTATGACTAATGCACACTTGTTCAATAGGAAGAAAGTCCCTAATAGTATCGTGAGGTATTTACGCAACTAAAATCTCACTAAACTCCTGTCAAAAATCTTGAAAATATTACTATTGACGGTATTCTTTCGTCAGAAATTGCATATAATTTCTTTCGACAAATTTTTTGCTGAAGCGAGGATGAAAGTGTCATCGACGTCGACAAATAGGACAGACCCGCGCTATATACGCTCAAGCGAACTTCTGCGCAACGCAATCCTTGAACTATCAAAGCATCACCGCCCCGACGACATCTCGATCGCAGAGCTAACAAAAGTAGCCGGCATTTCACGCGGCACATTCTATTCACACGCTTCCACGCCAGCAGAACTTCTCGCAAATGTTCTCATAGAGGAATTATCGCCACGCTTTTCTCGCATCTCTTCTTTAGTTCACGACTCTACAAATACCTACCTGCTGCGCTGGCGCGACATTTACATTGACTTACTTATACACGTCCACAATCACCGTTCGATCTATAAACACATATTCATCGATAAACCGGAATCAATCGCTCTTGGATATCTCACCACATACTTCCGTACGGTCATTCAAGAATACGTTTTAGGATTCGCGGCGCACAACGAAGAGCCACCAACGCCCCTATGGTTGACTATGGCAACCGAACAACAGGTCCATAACACCATCGTCATCATCACTTCTTGGTTGGAAACGGACATGCAAACGTCACCAGAGCGAGCAATGAATACCTTCATGAGCCTCGTTCCACCCTGGCAACTTGCCAAACTCAGCGAAGACGGCCGCATTTACTTGCGCAGGACACGCACCCTGCACTCTATGCTATCGTCTTCCACAGAGGCCAAGTAAGAAAGGAACAATCACATGTTCGGAATCAATAGTGCCGAATTCATCGTCGTGCTTATCGTGGGTGTGGTTGTTCTTGGTCCTTCACGCGCTGCGCACGCAATAATCTGGCTCCAACAAGGAATTCTGAAACTGCGTGAATGGTCCGGACAAATGCGGCAGTACTCAGCTGAGCTAAGATCGATGCAAGAATCAAGCTCTTCAGATATCGCAACCTCTATCTCTGGACTTACACCTTCCCAGTTGGACCCACGTTCAATGATCCGTGAAGCTGTAGCTGAAGAAATGCAACTATGGCTTAAAGAATCCCGTATCGCTGACATCAACACAATATCTACGAAAGAGAGTTCAGATGACTCGCAAAGATGACCCGCTCGCAATGAAGAAGATGGACGCATGGCTCAATGAAGTTAACTCCCTGCTGGGCCTCGAGCCGACTCTCATTGCAACCTACCAAAAACCACTCCTTGAACTCATTTCCACAATTGCACATGGACCATCCCGACCAGGAGCTCCACTGACAGCTTTCTTGCTTGGATATGCATCTGCTCAGTCAAACGAGGATCCAGCAAAACTTGCATCAAAGCTCGAAGATCTGGCGGCGAATTTTTCTTTTTCTGAGTGAGTTATGAGAGGAACCATTTTTCTCGGCGGCGGACGAGCTAAACGCCTACACGGACAGGCAAAACCCCATTTGCAAATCGGTGATAGATCTCTCCTAACACATGCAATTGCATGTCTAGAACAATTTACCGGCAATATCCCCTGTGTTCTTGTTTCTCCACCTGATAGACGAATACCCGCAAAGATCATTCAAACGCTAGAAGACCCACCGTATGGAGGACCAGTTGCAGGTATTTCTGCGGGTTTAGCTGCGTTGGACAGAGTGACTAAACCAGACAACGACCCCCCACCAAATTATGATTTTGTGGCCATATTCTCAGCGGATGCCCCGCTTGCTCCACTACTACTTCCAGCGCTGTTCAATGCCGCCAGGGGCCACCAGGGAGCTATCGCTTCCTGGGAAGGGAAGAAGAACTATCTCGTTGGTATTTATCAGTATTCGGCATTGGTGTCCTGTTTACCATCTAACCCACACGGGATGTCAGCGAGGGTAGCTTTTGCGGACATAGATTTAGCAACGGTGGACGACTTAGCTAATTTTTCCGCAGATATTGACCACCACGCTGACATCAAACGTGTTCAAACCTTAGTCGCACAACACGCGATAACAAGTCGGCGTCACCTTAACTAAGTTGACGCCAACAGAACGTTATGAGTGATATAGCTACGCGAAAACACTACCGAGCTTCACGCTCAGCAACGGCTTGTTGGACGACGTCGAACAACGTTTCCAACTCTTCATCACGTAGCTCTAAAACCATGCGTCCCCCACCTTCTAGCGGGATACGTAACACGGTTCCGTGGATTGATCGCTCTGTTTCAAGCGGGCCATCACCAGTGCGGGGTTTCATCGCAGCCATGAACCCTCCTCTCATAAGCCAACTTTGGCTAATAACTCAATTCTAATCTATTTTCGAGCTTTGAGTCGAAAAACTAGTTTTTCGTTTGGTCTGCTGTCATCTCTTTAGCGACTTTCTCAATACCGCGCGAAATCGCTTCGACTGTTTCTTCTGCAGTATCGACGACGGTGAACAAGTCATCGTAACCCTCAGAAACCATCCCCTCACCGAGTAGCTTTTGACACATCCAGTCCACCAAGCCGGCCCAATAGTCACGCCCAACCAAAACGATTGGGAAATCTTTAACTTTGCCTGTTTGAACCAAGGTCAATGCCTCGAAAAGCTCATCAAGAGTGCCGAATCCACCAGGGAATACTACGAACCCCATAGAATACTTCACGCATACAACTTTTCGGGCAAAAAAGTAGTCGAACGTCACTGGAACATTGACATAGTCATTGATTGTTTTTTCAAACGGTAGCTCGATCCCTAATCCAACTGACGCACCACCGGCATGGGCTGCTCCTTTGTTACCAGCTTCCATGATGCCGGGACCACCACCAGTAATCACAGCAAAATTTTGTTCGGCAAGCTTATGCCCCACCTCTTCCGCGAGCGCATAATATGGGCTATCAGGTGTGGTGCGAGCTGACCCGAATAATGCGATAGCCGGACCAATCGGAGCCATAACGCTAAAGCCTTCGACAAGTTCGCCTTGGATTCGCATGATTCGCCAAGGGTCAGAATGTAAAAATGACAGATCTTGGACTGGTGCAAGAAATTGTGCATCAGCTTCCCGGTCAGATGGTCGCATGAAGAGCTCCTTTAATTGTTAACCTGTCATTATTAAGGCAAATATCCACAGGCTACGGCATTCAACCACCCTATGCGAGTGGTGTTTTGGTAGTATTTACTTATGAATACTACTGAATTTTCACCTCAGGAACTTGCCACCGAAGCCGCACGTGTTATCGCTGAACGCACCGGTGTGGCACAACACGATATCGCACTAACGCTTGGTTCTGGTTGGGGCGGCGCCGCGGAGCTTATTGGCGAGGTTGTTGCCGAAATCGATGCCGCAGAAATCCCCGGGTTCCACGCCTCCGCCGTCGTTGGTCACGGCGGGAAAATTACTTCCATCAAACTAAAATCAGGACATCACGCGCTCGTATTGGGCGCACGCACGCACTTTTATGAAGGAAAAGGTGTGCGTGCAGTAGCTCATGGTGTTCGCACTGCGGCAGCTGCTGGAGCAAAGATCTGTATTCTCACCAATGGCTGTGGTTCAACCGTTCCAGAATGGGGTCCGGGAACAGCTGTGCTGATCAAAGATCATCTCAACCTTACCGCTACCTCACCTATCGAAGGCGCACATTTCGTCGATCTATCCGATGCCTATTCCAGTCGCCTACGCACAATCGCTCATGAGATTGATCCGGAACTCCCTGAAGGTGTTTATACCCAATTCCCCGGTCCACACTATGAAACTCCTGCTGAAGTGAAGATGGCGCGTATTATGGGCGGCGATCTCGTAGGAATGTCTACTGCGTTAGAAACAATCGCAGCAGCGGAAGCTGGAGTTGAGGTTCTGGGAATCTCCTTAGTAACCAACCACGCGGCTGGTTTTGGTCCAGATAAGCTCGACCACAAAGAGGTACTCGAAGCTGGCGTAGCGGCTGGCCCCCGTATCTCGCGTCTCCTAGCAGACATCATTGAACGTTTGTCTGCTTCCGCGTTGTAATCCATATTACTCATACCGAACTTATAAAAAGGAATATTATGTCATACAAAGTTGACGAAGTAGCGCAGTGGATCGAACACGATCCAGATAAAAAAACTGCTCAAGAAGTTTCAGATCTTCTTGAAAAAGCAGAAGCTGGAGACACCTTGTCTCAAGCTGAACTCACCGACCGATTCTCAGGTACCTTAGAATTCGGCACTGCTGGACTGCGCGGTGAGATGGCTGGTGGTCCGAACCGTATGAACCGCGCTGTCGTACGTCGTGCAGCCTACGGCCTGACCGCATGGTTGAAAGAAAAAGTTGGTCCTGATGCACTCGTTGTCATTGGCTACGATGCACGTTATAACTCAGCAGATTTCGCGGCAGACACCGCAGCTATCGTCACTGCGGCCGGGCTACGTGCCAAGATTATGCCGCGTGCACTCCCCACACCTGTTCTCGCGTTTTCAGTACGCTACTTTGGCGCAGATGCCGGTGTTATGGTTACAGCTTCGCACAATCCCGCAAAAGACAACGGCTATAAAGTTTACACCGGTAGCCGGGCAACTGATGAAGCTGGCCGTGGGGCACAGATTGTCCCACCAACCGATTCCCAAATTGCTGAAAAGATTGCTCAAGCACCACTCGCGGATGAAATCTCACTTGCAGAATCTGGCTGGGACATCATCTCGGAAGATGTTATCGATACTTATGTAGAAACAGCAATAAAAACTATTCCCGCAACTACTCCACGCGATCTGAAAATCGTCTACACCGCAATGCACGGTGTGGGAGCTGAAACGATGCGTCGCGTACTTTCCGGTGCTGGCTTTACCAACGTCGTTGAGGTCCCAGAACAAAACACGCCTGATCCAGATTTCCCAACTGTCGCGTTCCCGAATCCAGAAGAAGCCGGCGCACTCGATCTAGCAATCGCACATGCGAAGCATACAAATGCCGATATAGTTATTGCTTCAGATCCAGATGCTGATCGTGCTTCTGCCGCAATTCCTATCAACGGGGTATGGACACAACTTTCTGGCGATGAAATCGGATCAATCCTCGGCGAGCAAGTTGCGAGCCGCCTAGAAGCATCAGGTGAGCTTGCAACTCTAGCAAACTCCATTGTTTCTTCCCAGTTACTCGAACAAATCGCACGTGTACACGGCCAAGACTACGAAGCAACCCTCACTGGTTTCAAATGGATTTCGCGAGCCCATAACATCAGCTTCGGATATGAAGAAGCCATCGGCTTCTGTGTAGATCCGCAAAGCGTCAAAGACAAAGACGGCTTATCAGCTGGCCTACTCATCGCTCAAACCGCAGCTCGTTTGAAGGCTGAGGGTAAGAATCTACGTGATGAGCTCAACCGTATTGCTGTCAACGTCGGGGCACTCTACGCTACAGCGCCAGTAACAATCCGCGTCGATGACCTGTCAATTATCCCCGCAACCATGGATAAAGTTCGCAACAATCCACCGACAGTACTCATCGGGTCAGAAGTATCCTCCGTCGTCGATCTTTCGATCGGCACTTCCGATCTCCCGCCAACGAACGCCATGATCCTGCGCACTACGGCAGGTGACCGCGCAATCGTACGTCCTTCTGGTACCGAGCCTAAGGTCAAGTGCTACCTGGAGGTTGTCGTTCCACTTGAGGGGATGAACATTGACGATGCACGCCAGCATGCCAGCAAACGACTAGAACAATTCAAGGCTGATATGGGACAAGCACTTTCGCTTGACTAAAGTCGCAGATTTTTAATCTGCCACGGATCCGCCGGCGGCGCTGAAAAACAGTGTGCCGGCGGATTCTTATTAGCAAAACCAGAGATCTATTGCGGTAAACCGATCGGACACATGCTACCGGCGAGCTTACCTGTCAGTATTGAAAAGTTAAAGAGAGGTCCTAACCGCTACCACAACGATAGCAATCAGGACCTCGTACTTTTATTTACGAAACCCTACCTAGAATTTCATGCAGGAAGGGAATCAATAACCTTCTGAGTACCAGATAGACCTAAGCGAGTAGCGCCCGCCTTCATGAGCTCCAACGCAAAAGCGCCGTCATGAATGCCGCCCGACGCCTTGATCTCCAACTCATCACCGACAGTTGCTTTCATCACTTCAACAGCGTGAACTGATGCGCCACCTGCCGGGTGGAAACCAGTGGAAGTCTTGACGAAATCAGCGCCAGCATTCATCGATGCCTCACACGCCTTGGCGATTTCGTCATCGGTGAGCGCAGCAGATTCGATAATAACCTTGAGCACAGCGTATGGGATTGCATCGCGCACAACAGCAATATCGTATTCGAGCTCTTCCCACGCACCTTCCTTGGCTAGTCCAAGGTTAATGACCATATCCACTTCTTGTGCGCCAGCGGCTACTGCACGAGCAGCTTCTGCAGCCTTAATCTCTGATGCGACAGCACCTGACGGGAAGCCACACACAACAGCAAGCTTGATATCGCCAAGTTCGATGTCTTCGGGGAGCGGAAGCATTGACGGCGATACACATACTGAGTACGTGCCGAGCTTCTTTGCATCTTCAATCAACGCCTTCACATCGTCGATTGTTGCCTCCGGTTTCAATAAGGTGTGGTCTACAATTCCTGCAACTTCTTGCGGTGTTGCCATGATGTCTCCTTTTCTCAAGCAAGTACTACTGCCCTGCTTATGTTTCGTTTCTATTCTATCGCTTTACGACATTTTCTTTTCGGGAAGAACTGCCCAGACCGCTCGTGCCCAGTGCCCGAATGGCGCGAACCCCTTGGTGCGTTCCATCAGACTATAGAGCGGAACTCTGAATATCTTGCCGGATGCGGGATCGTAAATGTTGAGCTGAGGTAATCCATTCGGCGTATAGTTTTCGCCGGGCAGAACTCCAACAACGTGGCGCGGGACGAGGCCTCCTACTACCAGCCGGATACTCCGAAGATTTCGGTTGTGTCTTGGTGTTCCGCCGGTAAACAGTGCGGAAGCGTAACCAGCACATGCCGCATGGAAAGCCCACTGGAATGCATTCCATGCGTCCTCAGTGCGATCGTCTAGCGCAAAGCTGCGGTAAGACACGTCGTGCGTCGACAATTCTGCGGCTAACATTCCGGGTAGCGTTCCCCACATGTGTGGCCACCGGCTCTGATTATGCATCCGTCCAAAAATCTCGTATTCTTCACGGCGAGTATGCTCGGCATCGTCCGTCAAAGTCACCAGCTCAATCGGATCTTGCCCAGTGCGCACGCGCGAGATCGCTAACGCAACCATCGCTCCACACGTGTAGGGAGTGGATTGACGAAAGTCCCCGCTTCCAGTTCCCTGTTCCGCATACTCCTCGAGCACGTGACGATCATTGGAGGATAGTTCAGCGTATGGGAAGCTCACCGCTGTCTCAATCGACGTTGAGACAGCGGCAAGTGATGCGAGATTGAAAGGCATTAAGAAATCCGGTCCAAAACAACGGACTGTGATGCCTTGAATTCGCCACCAATCTCGATGCCACCAACGAGCGAATCAAGTGCACGCTCGATACGAGATTCGTCGTCGGTATGCAAGGTCATCAGCTTTTGTCCCTTCTTTACTTCATCGCCGGGCTTGGCAAAGAGTTCAATACCGGCCGCTGCCTGTACTGGTTCTTCCTTAAATGCACGACCAGCTCCCAGCCGCCAAGAGGCAACGCCAACAGATAGTGCGTCGAGCGTGGATAACACGCCATCAGACTCGGCGATAACGTCGTGGGTGAACTTCGAGGCTGGCATTGACGCATCTGGATCTCCACCTTGGGCTTCAATCATCTTGCGCCAAACATCCATTGCGCGACCATCTTTGAGGGCCTTTTCGACGTCGGCTTCAGGTTGTCCGGCAGCGGTGAGCATTTCACGTGCCAATGCGAGAGTAAGTTCGACGACGTCGGATGGACCACCACCAGCAAGAACCTCAACTGATTCCTCAACTTCAAGTCCGTTTCCGATCTTCATTCCAAGTGGCGTTGACATATCGGTCAGCAATGCGGTGGTTTTGACTCCGGCATCTGTTCCGAGATCAACCATTGTCCGAGCAAGTTCTCGAGCCTTCGTAAGATCTTTCATGAATGCGCCCGATCCGACTTTGACATCCAAAACCAGCGAATCTGTGCCTTCTGCGATCTTCTTCGACATAATCGAGGAAGCTATTAGTGGGATGCAATCGACTGTTGAGGTCACATCACGAAGTGCGTAGAGTTTTTTGTCAGCTGGAGCGAGTCCCGAACCCGCGGCACAAATGACAGCTCCTGGACCTTCGAGACCGAGTTGCTGCATGATTTCATCATTCGAAAGCGCTGCTCGCCACCCTGGAATTGCTTCGAGTTTATCGAGGGTTCCGCCGGTATGTCCGAGTCCGCGGCCCGAAAGTTGTGGAACAGCAACACCATACACTGCTACGAGAGGAGCAAGTGGAAGCGTGATTTTATCGCCTACGCCACCGGTTGAGTGCTTATCTGCGGTTACCCGTCCAAGTTTTGAGAAATCCATCCGCTCACCAGAGGCAATCATGGCGTTGGTCCACTGCGAAATTTCTTCTCTATCCATGCCGTTGAGGAAAATTGCCATAGCAAGTGCAGCCATTTGTTCGTCGCCGATAATGCCACGGGTATAAGCGTCAATTGTCCAATTAATTTCAGCTTGAGTGAGCTTGAGGTTGTCGCGCTTGTTCCGGATAACATCAACTACATCGAATTTTTCTGCCATTACTTTTCCTTCTTCTGTGTTTCTTGATCAGTATCCCGGAGTGCATAGGGAGTTTCGATTGTGATCTGGCTCGTCTCAACGCGGGCAAGATCTGCTGGGCCGAATCCTTGCGGAAGGACTTCTTTCATCGTCATAATTCCTGTTGGCATTGTCAACAATAGGTTTGGGCCGCCATGTTCAAATAGAAGTTGGCGGCATCGACCACACGGAACGATCACCTCACTGTTACCGTTAACACAGTAGAATGCAACAAGGCGTCCTCCGCCAGTTCGGTGAAGTATAGAAACAAGTCCGTTTTCAGCACATGTTCCTAAACCTGTAGAAGCGTTTTCAACATTACACCCAGACACTAGGCGGCCGTCATCGACCAGTGCTGCAGCGCCTACTGGATATCCCGAATATGGAGCATATGCGGTTTTCATAGCATCAATAGCTAGTTCGCGGAGTTCATTCCAGTTTATGTCAACCATAACTATTCCCTTCTTTTATTTTTAATGCGGGTGGGCCGGCATAGCCGGCCCACCGATCCACAAATTGTTTACTTGATGTACGGAATGTTTTCTGCAGCTGGCGGTCGAGACTTGCCGACAAAGCCAGCCACTGCAATGATCGTGATGATGTACGGAATCATGTTCACAAGCTGGGACGGGATTCCGCCATGGAGATTAGGCATCAGCAACGCTACTGCCTTAGCAAAACCAAACATTCCAGCTGCTCCGAAAGCACCTAGCGGATGCCACTTACCGAGGATCATTGCGGCCAAGGCAATATAGCCATTGCCGGCGGACATATTATCGGTAAATGCGAGTCCCTGACCAATAGTGAAGAATGCACCACCGAGACCTGCAATGGCAGAACCGAAGATTGTGTTGCGAATACGAGTACGGTTGACGTTAATGCCAACAGTATCTGCAGCACGCGGATGTTCACCACAAGCACGCATACGCAAACCCCAGCGGGAACGGTAGAGGAAGATCGTCAATAGTACTACCGCAATATACATGATGTATACCAAGATTGTTTGGTCGAAGAGCATCGGCCCAATCACTGGAAGATCAGCAAGTCCAGGAATACGTATTGTTGCAAGCGAGTATTGATTGGTGTTGAATGACTCGGCGTTATCTGACATGACTGTTCCATAGAAGAACGTGGTCAAACCTAGGCACAAAACATTGAGTACAACACCAACAATAATTTGATCGACTCCGTACTTGACAGCGAATAACGCAAGGAGAGATCCCACCAATGCGCCGGCAATCGGCGCGGCAATCAAACCCATGTATGGGGTCTTGAAGAATGATGCTGCCATAACACCGAAAAACGCGCCGACTAGTAGCTGGCCTTCAATCGCAATATTGACCACACCGACGTGCTCGCTGACCACACCGGACAATGCACCAAAAATGAGTGGTGTCGAGATTGCTACGGTAATACCGAGTGTGGAGGTTAAGGTGATAGCACCGGCCGAACCACCTCCCGCGAAAACGAGGAAGCCGAAGACCGTCAAGATTGCAACAACAATGACGGCAGTCTTATCGAGGATTCGGCCGAGTTGCGCGTACTTACCGCGTCCCATAGTAGAAATGACAGACCAGATAGTGGCAAGCAAGATCACTGCAAAGAAAATCCACAAGGTCGCCACTGATGGGACTGTGAAATCTGGAATTTCAATAGATGAGGCGCGATCATTGAGTCGGATTCGTGCATCACCGCTAGCGTTAAGAGCAAAGAACAGAGCTAAAACCGTGGCCAAGCCGTAGGTTACTGGCATCTTCCATGACAGCTTTCCCATGACTGCTCCCTGTGAGTTAGGGGATGTTGAGGTGATCGTGTTCATTATTTGACGAGTGGTGCTCATGACTACTCCCCCTTTCCAGTTGTTGGTTGCACATCTGCGGCAACTGCCTCGTCAGCGGATTTTTCACGTGTTCCCGTCATTTTCTTGTTGTTCGAACTAGACAACCTGGCAGCGTATTCTCGCAAGCTCTTTCCATCCGGCTTAGGCAAATGGAACATCCAACGAATCAAGCCCGGCGCAGCGATGAAGAGCACAATGACTGATTCAAGAATGAGAACCATATCGACTGGTACACCTTGGGCTTGCATCGCATAGCCGCCAGCCTTAAACGCACCGAACAACAGACCAGAGAAGAAAATACCGAGTGGTCGGTTACGGCCGAGCAACGCAACAGTAATCGCATCGAAACCGATAGTGCCGGCGACACCGGAAGTTACGCCCTGATTTGCCTGGTACATGGTTCCCAATGCTTCGTTTGCACCGGCGAAACCCAGAAATACACCAGATGCCACCATCGTCAAGGTAGTTACTTTCGCGATCGACATTCCAGCTGTACGAGCCGCATGTGAGTTAGCCCCCACTGCACGTACTTCGAAGCCGAATGTCGAGCGTTCAAGGATCCACCAGAAGACAAACACAGCTACGAGCGCCAAGACAAATCCGAGATGAATCTTAAATGGCGCTGGCAACAGTGCAGGCAATGCAGCAGTATCTGCAGCAACTGGTGTCACCGGGTTGTTTTGCCCTGGTGAATGCCACGAGTCCAGCGATAGAACGTATGAGAGCAATAGAGCAGCGATCGAATTCAACATGATTGTTACGATCACTTCGTTTGCGCCGGTCTTTGCTTTTAAATATCCAGCAATACCGGCGTATAAACCGCCGGCAAGCGCTGCAGCGAGGAGGGCGACGATGAGGTGTACACCGTATGGCAGGTCTATGCTGAACGATACCCAAATAGCGGCAATCGCGCCAAAGATCATCTGACCTGCGCCACCGATATTGAATAAGCCTGCACGGAAACCGAATCCTAAACCGAGGCCTGCCAAGATAAGCGGAGTTGCGAAGAAGAGGGAATCCATCGCTGGACGTATTGCATATGAAAATCCGCGGTTTAATGCTGCAGCATTAAAAATCGATCCCTTAAACATTGCACTGTATGCACCAGTTACCGAAGCTCCGGTAACGACGATAAGAATGGCACCAATAAGGAAGGCGAGAATAATCGCAATGATACCCACTAACCAACCTGATCGTGGAGCTAAATGGATAATAGCTTTAGCCCACTGGCTTGCGCCAATCGAGGTCTTATTGTTCTTTGCGGCCATTACTTAACCCCTTCCGTTGGAGTAGCATAGCCAGCTTGGGCAAATGCTTCGTCTTGCGGCACACCGGCCATCATCAAGCCCAATACATCGCGGGACGTATCGGCAGGGACAATTCCTACAATCTTGCCGCGATACATCACGGCAATGCGATCTGCGAGCGCAACAACTTCATCGAGTTCCGAGGAAACCAAAAGGACCGGAGTGCTAGCATCGCGGGCTTCTACAATACGCTTGTGAATAAACTCGATTGAGCCTACGTCCACGCCACGAGTCGGCTGGCTGGCCACCAGCAACCGAAGATCGCGGGACAATTCACGAGCAACAACAACCTTCTGTGCGTTTCCACCAGAGAGTGTAGAGATCGGATCGGAGATTCGAGTGATACGAATATCGAATTCGGCTACCTTCTCGTCAGCATTCTTTGCCACGGCACCGGGGCGCATGGCTGGTCCGTTAGCGAACGGCTTGTTGAGGTATTGGTCAAGAACAAGGTTTTCCGCGATCGAGAATCCGGCAATGACACCATCTTTCGAGCGATCTTCTGGAATGAAACCGATTCCAGCATCGATGTTCTTGCGTACCTGTTGTCCGTTGAGTTCGTGACCATCGAGGGTGATTGTTCCATGATCTGGCTGGACTAAGCCAAGGATGGCTTCCGCAAGTTCGGTTTGTCCATTTCCTTGAACACCTGCGATAGCGAGGACTTCGCCACGCTGGAGCTCGAACGAAACGCGGTCGAGGACCTTTGTGCCGCTTTCGTTGAGAACAGTAACATCTTTAAAAGCCAGTCCAACTTCGCCAAGTTGTGGCGGATTCTTTTCTAGCTGGAGCATGACTGGACGTCCAACCATCTTCGTAGCCAGTTCAGCTTCAGACGACGATGGATTAGCAGTACCAACTACTGCACCACGGCGAATGACCGTAATATCGTCGGCAACTGCACGGACTTCGCGTAGTTTGTGAGTAATGAACACAATAGATGTACCCGAAGCGGCAAGTTGCTTCATGATCTCCATGAGTTCATCAGTTTCTTGTGGAGTGAGAACTGCAGTTGGCTCATCAAGAATCAAAATCTTCGCGTCACGTGACAGTGCCTTAACAATTTCAACACGCTGCTGTGCACCGACAGGTAGATCTTCAATATAAGCATCTGGATCAAGGTCGAATCCGAAACGCTTGGAGACGTCGATGACCGTTTGCCGTGCTTTCTTAATATCAATGATACCTACGGTACCGGTTGGCTCATATCCGAGTGCTACCGACTCTGCTACGGTAAAAACTGGAATGAGCATAAAATGCTGGTGAACCATTCCAATTCCAGCAGCTACTGCATCACCGGGACCAGCAAATGATACCTTTTTCCCGTCGAGAAGAATTTCCCCCTCATCCGGATCATACAGGCCATACAGCACGTTCATTAGTGTTGATTTACCCGCACCGTTTTCTCCGAGAAGTGCATGAATATGCCCTTCTTCGACGACGAGGTCAATATGATCATTAGCAACAAGCGGCCCGAACCTCTTTGTTATGCCTCTTAGCTCCAGCTTCACGCTGAACCCCTTTCATTCCTCAGTCCCGGATCTTCCTGAGATTTATGTAGAACAATCATACCCCGTTGTTAGCCAATATACGTGGCTGAAACCATACTTTCTCTCTACATAAAGAAAAGTGTGGGGATCTCACGCACGCATGCGTAAGATCCCCACACTCAGTTTTCGCTATGTTGAGCTAACGAAATCAGTTTGCGGCTGGGGATTCGACCTTGAGTTCGCCAGAGGCAATCTTTGCTTCGAGGTCCTTGACTTCGGTCTTCAGCTCATCAGAGAGCTTAGAATCGAAATCGTGGAATGGAGCGAGCGAAACGCCCTTGTTCTCGATGGTGCCAACGTATGGCTTTGAGGTGAAATCGCCACCCATTGCTTCCTTGATAGCCGCCTTAACGGATTCGCCGATACCCTTCATAACAGAGGTAAGAACGATGTCCTTGTAGTCTGGTGAGGAGACATACCAGTCACTATCTACACCAACAATCATGACGTTTCCAGCTTCCTTAGCGGCAGCGGCTGCACCGAGACCAACTGGGCCAGCAACTGGCATGATGATGTCTGCACCCTGCTCGATGAACTGCTGCGCCTGGGACTTGCCCAATGCCTGATCGTCGAACGAGTTGGTGAAGGAACCGTTCTGGGTTTCCTTATCCCAGCCAAGAACCTTGATATCTGTTCCCTTTGCTTCGTTGTAGGCCTTAACGCCATCAACAAATCCGTCCATGAAGATGGTAACGGATGGGATCTGGATACCACCGAAGGTAGCAACAGTACCGGTCTTGGTAGCACCTGCGGCTACGTAACCAGCAAGGTAAGCGGCTTCTTGAGTGTTAAAGAGGAGCGCACGACCGTTTGGCAACTCAACCGGGTTACCCTTGTCATCGGCAAAGGCGGCATCGACGAGACCGAAGTGGAGATCAGTATTCTCTTCAGCTGCCTTCTTGATTCCTGGAGCAAGCAAGAAGCCGACACCAATAATCAGGGAGCAGCCATCATCGATCATCGTCTGGGTGTTTGGACCAAAATCGGAATCGCTCTTGGACTCTGCGGTGTTGACTGCAACGCCAAATTCCTTCTCAGCTTCCTTCAGACCGTCAAATGCGGACTCGTTGAAGGACTTGTCGTCCCAACCACCAGCATCGGAAACAAGGCATGCCTTGAAATCGCTGGATTTGGATGACATTGCGTCCGAGGACTTCTTCTCATCAGTGCCAGAACATGCTGACAGAGCCATTGCGGACGCCGCAGCGATTGCGACGAAAGACTTAAATTTCTTCACTAGTTTCTCCTGATCTAGTTATCCAGTTTGACAATTGATACATGTCAAAACCGTTCAATTATTAAGAATAGGCGCGATTGGGAACTAGTGCCACCCAATATGCCGCACTCAACGCATATTCCAACGTTTCGTTACTCAACCGAGATAAAGTACCGGTTTCCCGTCAAAAAATAGCCACTTAATATCCATATAATGAGCTATCTAACATTCTGCTTTCTCAATAGGCGAAACACGAGGTCTCAGATACCAAAACGGTGAACTTAAACCAAATCAGTCCGCCCCGTTGCACGCACCTGCTCGACAACATCTTTGACATTCTGAGCATGGGCAATTGAAGTCACAAGAAGCGCGTCTCCGGTATCAACAACGACGACATCATTTACACCCACAAGTGAAATCGGACGATCGTAAGTGAACACCGTGCAGTTAGTTGATTCGACGCTCAGAACTGACTGCTGAGTACCGCCCTCTACTACACGCTTCGTAATAGTAGGTGCATTTGGTGACGAGTTTGCATCCTGAAGAATCTCATTGACCGCCGAAAAATCGCCGATATCAGTCCATCCCATATCCGCTGGAACAACAGCTATTCCGCCGTCGTCAGCCAACGGTTCAGCGATCGCATGATCTATGGCTATCTTCTTCAGTTCCGGCCAATGCGCATCCAAAACCTGCTCGCGGTCATCGGAATCCCATGCCGTAGCTATCGACATAATCCCCGCATGTAGTTTCGGCTCATACTTCTCCAAAGCAGTCAGCAAAACATCCGCCCGAGCCACAAACATGCCGGCATTCCAGAAATAGTTACCGCTAGCGACATAGCTCCGCGCAGTTTGGATATCCGGTTTCTCGAGAAACTCAGTGACTGCATAAGATCCGGGAACAGCACTCAATTCATGGTCAGCTTGAATGTAACCAAACCCAGTTGCCGGAGACTGTGGCTGAATACCGATCGTTGACACATAGCCAGCATTCGCCGCATCGATTGCGGTTGACACTGCTTTTTCAAATTTTCGCGGATCAGAAATCAAGTGATCCGCAGCGAACGAGCCCACCACAACATCACCATAGCGTTGGTTGATAATAGCAGCCGCTAGACCAATAGCCGCCATCGAATCCCGGGCAGAAGGTTCTGCAATAAACTGCTCTTCTCCAAGTTGTGGAAGCTGCCGAACAACGCTCGGAATGTGGGTAGTGCCGGTCACTACCATAATATTTTGCCCTGCGAGCGGAGCCAAACGTGACACCGTCTGCTGTAAGAGGCTCGCTCCTGCACCAGTGAGATCCTTTAAAAACTTTGGCGAACTTGCTCGAGAAATCGGCCATAGACGAGTTCCAGCTCCGCCTGCTGGAATAATTGCGTGAAATTCATTCAACGTGATCGTCACTTCCTCAACTGGTTGTCGATACGAGAGCTTATGCTTCGTTGTCAGATTGTTGTTGTAGCTCTCGAGCCAACTTCTCCCCCGTCACTCGTGGATCGGCCTGGGCACGTAGGGACGACGTCGTCGGAACTGTCTTCTTTTCATACGCATCCCACGCAGCATCCGCGTAATCTTTGCGTACTTCATCGAGTTGTTGGCGCGCCTTATCAAGATTCGTTTCAGCACGGGAGATACGGCTCTTCATCCAAGCAGCACGTATGCCTGACCATGGTGGAACTAGCTCAGTTTCGTTGTCACGATCAGGATGTGGCGCAACTACACCAGTCATCGGATCAAAATTCCATTCAAGGGTTTCTTGAACAGTCTCAGTGACATAATTTGGATATTCGTCAGCGTGTTCAAGCTGTGATTTCGTCGGCTGCCCTGGAGCTGGCGGATTAGCAACAAAAGCAGCCGCCACCAGCGTTACTTGAGCGAGAAGATTAACCCAAATAAGTAACGTAGCGATCGCGGCAAACGGTGCCAATAACGGATTTCCAGAAACAGATGAGACCGCCGTCGTTCCTAAGAATCGCAAAACTGATGAAGCCACGCCCGCCAAAAGCGCTCCCTTAACCAAATCCTTCAACGGTGGATGGGCGCCGGCCATAATGCTGAACAGGAACATGAAAATGAGCGTGTCAACAACCAACGCAATCAGCAAGGTGCCCACACTAATCAGGAATGATCCTACCTCTCCGGGAATCCCCAACCAGTCGAGAATTACTTCAGAAAATTGCGAAGAAAGAGTTACTAGCGTGACCGTTGCTAGGCCACCAACGCCGATCATCAGGAACCCGGAGAGATCAAGTAGCTTCGCTTTAATAAACGGACGCGATAAGTAGGTGATGCCAAACATTCCCAAAATCGCAATACGTAGTGCAGTCATCAATGACGCCGCTGACCACAATAAGACGATCATCGAAATAATCGACGTGATATTGATCGGGTTTTCGATGATGAGTGCATTGGGATCTAAAATTCCTGACGGGTTGTCGTCAGTTTTCAAAATTCCTGGGAGCGAAGAATTCACGGTTTCGAACAAGGTATCCCGAAGCTCATCGTTACCGCCTAAAGTATAAGAAAAAACAGTCAACGCGAGTGTCAACGCACCACCGATGGCGAACAGAGCAGAGTAGGCAATACCTCCAGCAAGTAAGTATCCACGCGCCCAGCCATAACGGCCGTATGCGCGAACCGGGCGAAGCTGAAACACCCATTCAATGATCGCATTGACCCGATCCATCAGTGTAGGCTTTGGCGCTACTGTTACATCTCCCATTAGTTCTCCACATCGTACGTAACCAGTAGTGGTGCATGGTCTGACCACCGCTGATCATAGCTTGTAGCACGGTCAATACGCACTGACTGGGCAAGCATAGCTAAATCGGGCGAGGCTAACTGGTAGTCGATACGCCAACCGACATTATTATCGAAGGCCTTACCGCGCTGAGACCACCAGGTGTATTCCGCCTGCTCGTCGCCAATCAGCGAGCGCTGAACATCAACATAGCCCAACTCCCCCATCCATTTATCGAGATATGCTATCTCCGGATCGAGGACGCCAGAAGTCTTATTGTGGTTCGACCGCCAGTTCGTAATATCGCGCTCAGTATGCACAATATTGAAATCGCCCGCCATCACGATATGCGGCATATCAACCGGGCGAGCAACCTGAAGCTGCTGTAACCGAGTAGAAACACGATCCAAATGCGCATACTTCGCAGCCATCTTCGGCTCATCACTAGCGTTACCAGAATGCAAGTATGCGCTAATAAAAGTGGTGTGTAACTGCGGAATATCCACCTCAACCCACCGGCCGGTATCTACCGGAGGTTCACCCGGGCGCTCCCATGCCGTGTTCGCATCAGCATCCGGATCTGAATCTGGTAAATCCGCACCTAAACCGATACTGACGCGGCCGATATCCAACCCATTCTTCACTGCAATAGCAACTCCTGCTCGGCCTTTAATCTCGCAAGCTTGCTGGACGATCTGGTATTGATCGCCCACCAAATCTGGGACAAGATCTTCGGGTGCACGCACCTCTTGGAGCAGGAGTACATCGGGACTCACCGACGCAATCCAATCTTGCATCCCTTTACGCACCGCGGCGCGAATTCCGTTGACGTTACAAGTAGCTACTAGCATGGGTGCCCCTCCAATTAAATATTCATAAATAATTGTACGGGGAATTCTAGGAGTTTTGTTCGCTCGCCTTCACGACGTTAGACAAGAGCATAGCGCGAGTCATCGGCCCCACCCCACCAGGATTTGGCGAATAGAAACCAGCTTTCTCGAATACTGCAGGGTCCACGTCACCGCGCATAACCGCCTTACCAGTGTCCGGATCGGTAACCCGAGAGACGCCGACGTCGAACACGGCAGCACCCGGGCGCACCATATCCGGGGTGATCATATGAGCCACGCCCGCAGCCGCAACAATAATATCGGCACGTAGCGTGTGCTCAGCGAGGTTTTTCGTCGCCGAATGGCAGGCGTCGACGGTGGCGTTAATGCTACGCGAGGTGAGCAAAATTGCTAACGGTTTACCCACCGTCGTACCACGGCCAACGATACACACGTTGGCACCATTCCACTCAACACCATAGCGCCGGCCAAGTTCGACTACACCCATCGGAGTGCAGGCAACCGGTGCCGGAATGTCGTTTGCGAGACGACCGATATTCACTGGATGCAAGCCGTCTACGTCTTTAGCAGGATCGATAGCTTCGAGGACTTTGTCAGTATCTATCTGCCGCGGCAACGGAAGCTGAACGATGAAACCAGAACATTGCGGATCGTCATTCAGCTTCCGTACCTGGACAAGAACTTCTTCAGTAGTTGACCCCTCGGGCATATCTACTCGAATAGAGTTAATCCCCACCTCAGCACAATCACGATGCTTCATATTGACATACATCTGTGAACCCGGGTTTTCACCAACTAACACAGTAGCTAGGCCTGGCGTGTGCCCGAGCTGGGCGATCTTCTCTTTGATTTCGAGCTTGATTTGAGCAAGCGTAGCTCGCCCATCCATTTTGACCGCGGTAGTCATCTAGATCTGTCCTCTCAACGAATCTTTTCAGTGCGTCTGATCAAGCCCGGAATATAGCGGGAATCGATCAGTTAACGCGTTAACTCGCGCACGCAACGCATCGACATCGGCAGACTTGCCGTCGCGTAAAGCTACCGCGATAATATCGGCTACTTCGCGGAATTCTTCATCACCAAAACCACGAGTAGCCAACGCCGGCGTACCAATTCGCAAACCAGAGGTGACAGCCGGTGGACGAGGATCGAACGGAATGGCGTTACGGTTAACCGTAATCCCAATCTCATGCAACAAATCCTCAGCTTCTTGACCATTGAGCTCATGGTTGCGCAAATCTACCAATACAAGGTGAACATCAGTACCACCAGTAAGCACCGACACACCCTTATCCGCAACATCTGACGCTACAAGACGCTCAGCAAGGATCTTCGCGCCACGTAACGTACGCTCTTGCCGGTCCTTAAACTCTGGCGTACTAGCAATCTTTAACGCAATCGCCTTAGCCGCAATAACGTGCATCAGCGGACCACCCTGTTGCCCAGGGAATACCGCCGAATTAAGTTTCTTGCCTAGTGATTCATCACGGGAAAGAATCATACCTGAGCGCGGCCCACCAATGGTCTTGTGGATCGTCGTCGTCACCACGTCAGCATACGGAACTGGGCTTGGATGCAATCCAGCCGCTACCAAACCGGCGAAATGCGCCATATCTACCCACAGGTATGCGCCAACCTCATCGGCAATCTCGCGGAATGCAGCAAAATCTACATGGCGTGAGTAAGCCGACCAACCAGCAATAATCATCTTCGGCTTGTGTTCACGGGCGAGCCGACGAACCTCATCCATATCAATCAGGTATGTTTCTGGATCTACACCATAAGAGACAACGTTGAAGTTCTTCCCAGAAAAGTTAATCTTCATACCATGAGTCAAGTGACCCCCGTGTGCCAATGACAATCCCATAATGGTGTCGCCATGGTTCAACAACGCATGATAAATAGCTGCGTTGGCCTGCGCTCCGGCATGGGGTTGAACGTTGGCGTAAGCCGCGCCGAACAAGGACTTAGCCCGCTTAATTGCAAGATTCTCCGCAACGTCAACAAACTCGCAACCGCCGTAATAGCGACGGCCGGGATAACCTTCAGCATACTTATTCGTTAAAACTGAGCCCTGGGCTTGCAAAACAGCCCGCGGCACAAAATTCTCCGACGCAATCATTTCCAACGTAGCACGCTGGCGTCCCAATTCATCTTCGAGCACCTGAGCAATCTCAGGATCTAGCTCAGCGAGTGAAAGATCAAAAGAATCTACCACATCCGCCTCCTCCAGGATTTTTAAAACAATACGACACTATTCTAAGCCCACCCTCCCACACTTTTACGAATCGTCTAACATCTGGGATCCGCATGCCCGACTAGTGGTCAAAACGATTAAAATGTTCTCATGGACAAATCCTCACTGACCTCACAGCCACTTGTTTTTACCCTATCTTGCCCAGACCAACCCGGCATCGTGTACGCCGTCACTGGCCTGTTAACCCAAGTCGGCGCCAATGTCACACAATCCCAGCAATACCGGGACGCAAGCCAAAACCGGTTCTATATTCGACTCCAAGCAGATGTTCCTGGCGGCCGCGCCACTATCGACGCCACCTTCGCCGCATTGGCATCCCGGTTCGACATGGACTACACCATCGCTGATGCCAGCCCGATGCGGACCATCATCATGTGCTCCAAAGATCCGCACTGCTTGAGTGATTTGCTCGCCAAACAACGAGAAGGCCGGATCCCGATCGACGTCGTCGCCGTCGTCTCCAATCACGAAACATTACGTCCACTCGCCGAATTTTACGGGGTATCGTTCATCCACATCCCCGTCACCAAAGACACCAAAGCTGAAGCAGAAGCACATCTACTCAAACTCGTTGACGATTACGACGCCGAACTAGTCGTGTTGGCACGATACATGCAAATCTTATCCGACGAGATCTGCCAGACACTGTCTGGCCGAATCATCAACATCCACCACTCATTCTTGCCATCATTTAAGGGCGCACGCCCCTATGCTCAAGCACACGCACGCGGTGTCAAACTCATCGGCGCCACCGCTCACTACGTGACAGCCGACCTCGATGAAGGACCAATTATCGAACAGGATGTGGTGCGTGTTTCGCATGCCCACGACGTTCAAGAATTGCAAGCTATGGGAGCCGAAGTCGAACGTCAGGTTCTGTCCCGAGCAGTACGCTGGCATGCCGAACACCGCGTGCTCCATCAGGGGCTACGCACAGTCGTATTTGGGTAAGGATATACGCCCACCCTGATGTGCTTATTCGCCTAACAAGTGTGGCGGAATAACATCACGCGCGCTCGCGTCCGATGGAAGTTCTTTAACCACCCGAGCCGGGCTACCCACCGCTATTGTGTTGGCAGGGATATCTTTGGTGACCACTGAACCGGCACCAATAATAGAGTTATCTCCGATCCTCACACCTGGCAAAACCATCACTCCGGCACCCAGCCAAACATTGTTTCCGACGACGATAGGGCTACCACCCTCCCAGCCTTCACTACGCAAGGTTGGTTCGAGCGGATGCCAGGCGGTTAAGAGTTGAACACGCGGCGCAATCTGGCAGTTTTCACCGATCGTGATCGGGGCGACATCGAGAAAAATACAGTCGTAGTTGACGAAGGTTCGCGCGCCGATGGATGTGTGGATACCGTAATCTACGTGCAACGGCGCTCGCACAATAACACCCTCGCCGACTTCGCCAAGCCAGCGAGTCAAGACGCGATAGTGGGCATCCCAATCGGCGGACGGTAACGAATTAAATTCGTCCTGGTAGGCCATCGCCCGATCGTGAATCTCGTGGAATTTTGCACCTTCGGGCTTGTAGAGTTCGCCGTTGAGCATGCGGGCATAGAGTTCTTCGTCGCGAGTCATGGTTGATAGTCTAACTTGAAAGCAATACACAATGAGATTCAGAGGTATTTACTCGCGAGCTACTCGTTTAAACTCAACGCTTCGAGATAGAACCACCAGCCAGCTCGGCGTACGAAAACCGAGCGTTCGTGAAGACTGCCCGGTTCTGCCGTTGTTTCATCAACAAATGAAGCGACAAATTCGACTTGGGCGTCTTTTGCGTCGATAATTTCTAGCCCAGTCCAGCGGATACCTTCTGTAGAGACATTCAGTGGACGGGTTTTCGGGTGCCACGAGGCAAAGACGAAATCAGAGCGCCCCAGCGCATAAGCACTGTATCGCGCTCGCATCAGTTCTTCGGGAAATTCAGCTAACCGAGCTCCGTCATGGATCGGTTCGCAACATTCGGCATACGTTTTGCCGGAATCACATGGGCAGTTCATTGGTTCTCCTCGTTCTTTCGCGCACTTTCGCGTTCTTTCGCGTGTTTCCTCGCGTGTCTCCTCCATGGAGTGTGCACCAAAACGGGGAATAGCGCAAACCTCAACGATATATGTCGAGGTTTGCGCTATTCCCCCATTCAGTGACTATGAACGCGGGTATAGGTATGAGCGAGCCAGCCGGCGCTGACAAAAGTGGCAGTGGTTGTTAGCTAGAGCAGGTAAAAGCGGCCATACCGGACTGCTATTCCCGACAAAAGTGGCAGTGTTGAATGAAGTTGCATTAGGCGGTACCCACAGGGCGAGCACACAAAAGGCCGGGCACACAAAAGGCGGAGGCCACAGCCCCCGCCTTCTGCTAAAAACCTAGACTCAGATCAAGCCGAGTTCGCGCACTGCGTCAGCTTCTTCTTGGAGAGCCTTGACGTTGCGCTCGATGCCAGCCTTGGTGGTCTCAGAAAGCTCGAGGCCTTCGACAACCTTCCATTCGCCGCCTTCGGAAACTGCTGGGAAACCGAAGATGAGGCCTTCTGGAACACCGTAGTGGGAGCCATCGGACCAGATACCTGGGGTGACCCAGTCGCCTTCAGGGGTTCCATTGACCCAGTTGTAGACGTGGTCGATTGCTGCCGAAGCTGCCGAAGCTGCCGAGGAAGCACCGCGAGCTTCGATGATAGCTGCGCCGCGCTTTGCAACGGTTGGTACGAAGTAGTCAGCCAACCATGCTTCGTCAACAAGCTCGGTTGCTGGCTTACCAGCAACGGTTGCCCAAGAGACATCTGGGTGCTGATCTGCGGAGTGGTTACCCCACACGGTCATCTTCTTGATGTCGGAGACCTTTGCGCCGGTCTTCTCTGCAAGCTGGGAGATTGCACGGTTGTGATCTAGGCGCATCATAGCGGTGAAGCGCTCGTTTGGTACATCTGGTGCGTTGTGAGCAGCGATGAGTGCGTTGGTGTTGGCTGGGTTTCCAACGACGAGGATGCGAACATCGTCAGCTGCGTGGTCGTTGATTGCCTTACCCTGTGGACCGAAGATACCACCGTTTGCAGCAAGGAGGTCAGCGCGCTCCATACCCTTGGTACGTGGACGTGCACCAACGAGGAGACCGACGTTGGTACCTTCGAAAGCCTTGTTGGCATCGTCGAAGATGTTCACGGACTCGAGCAATGGGAATGCGGAATCGTTCAATTCCATTGCGGTTCCTTCTGCCGCCTTGAGGCCCTGTGGAATCTCGAGGAGGTTCAAGCGAACTGGAACGTTAGGTCCAAGTAGTGCACCTGATGCAATACGGAACAGTAGTGCATATCCGATATTTCCTGCAGCGCCAGTAACGGTGACGGTAACCGGAGTACGAAGCTCAGCCATGTAGTCAACTCCTATATTCTGAGGCGCTGTCCCTTTTCCCGGAACATGACGCCAGGTTGTCATTGAGCGAGATGAATTCTCACACCATCTCTAAGGGTACCTTGCCAGCGGGTTACTCTGGGTGGCATTTAGTCCCGCCTGTGTAAATATTGTTTGCATTTTCCTGCTGTGCCAACGATTTTCACTTTTTTATTACGAGTGTCTTTCTTAAGCGATAGCATGGATTTAGTAAACGCTTCTCGGTTTAGCGTTGTGTACTAAATCTAAGGAGTAATCATGGACTCGTGGACGACATTGTTTCTCAATATCGGGCTGATTATTATTGGTTCGGCTCTTGCCTACGCTATTTGCGCATTTCCTCGCGTGGCCGATCAGCTTGAGACGCGGGAGAGTTCTTGTTTCCCGAGTGACACGATTCCGTTGCCAAAGCTTTCCACTACTTTCCTTGAGGTCCTTCAACGCCGTGAACAAAACGTGCGGGCTAAACTGAAAATCGCTTTTGTGATTATTTGCGCGGCACAGTTAGCGTTCCTTGCTATTGCAACATCATTTTTACCTGTTTCATCATCAGTTTTAGCGATGACATTTTTTGTCAGCTTGATAGCAGGTGTTCTCATCCAGTCATATCTACGTATCCGTATAGGTTTTCAGCCTGCTACCGTTCCGGTATCGAATGACGATTCTTTCAGCGTCGAGGAATCCAACTTGCGGCGCGACGTGTTCACCGGAGTTTAACTGATTACGTTCCCTTGCGGGCACTGATCTGCTATATCGGTTTGCCACTCGTTATACAAGTGCTATGGGCGACGACGATGTTTCTTGCGTTGCCTTCGCAGACGGTCTGGTTCGCGATCCTACTACTGGCAAATATGCATACTAATTTCGCAATCACTACCGCTAAGCGTTATGCTCGCCGTCCGCTCGTCTCGGCTACTCTCACCGATGCGCATTGGGAAGATGATGAGCGCGCTACCTTGTTGAACATGTTGATCTTCACGGCTGGCGTTGCTCCGATTCTGGTGCCGATGGCGGCGGTCAGCATGTATTCGTCAGAGACCCCATTGTTGTTCATTCTTGCTACCTGTGTAACAGTGCTGGCCACGGGAGTGCTGACCTATTGGGGTTCGCGACATTATGCCCGGCGCCTGTGGGCTCGGGGGCCAGTAGATACTGCGGCGAGCAAGTAATAAATGCGGCGGGCAAGTAAAGACCACTGCGAAAAAGGACAGATACCCAAAGAGCGGGCCAGCACAATGCTGGCCCGCTCTGACGATCGCTTACTTCGTGCGGTGTGCGCGGTAGTATTCGATCAATGCTCGGGTGGACTGGTCTTCGTTTGCTAGCGCAGCCTTGTCGCCGCTGACAGCGTTGGTCAGCGCCTTGGCCATCTGCTTGCCGAGTTCTACGCCCCACTGGTCGAAGGAGTCGATGCCCCACACGATGCCTTGAACGAAGGTGATGTGTTCATAAAGGGCGATAAGCTGGCCGAGAACTGATGGGTTAAGCTCTGGTGCCATGATCGACGCGGTTGGCTTGTTGCCTTCGAAGACGCGTGCGGACACGATGTCTTCTGGTGTTCCTTCAGCGCGTACTTCGTCAGCGGTCTTGCCGAATGCGAGCGCCTTGGTTTGTCCGAAGAAGTTTCCGAGGAAGAGCTCGTGCTGATCGGCGTCCCCATCCTTAAATGCGTAGGTTGGGTTTGCGAAGGCAATGAAATCAGCTGGAATGAGCTGGGTTCCTTGGTGGATCAGCTGGTAGAAGGCGTGCTGACCGTTGGTTCCTGGTTCGCCCCAGAAGACTTCACCGGTCTTGGAGGTGACTGGGGTGCCATCCCAGCGCACGCGCTTACCGTTGGATTCCATGGTGAGCTGTTGCAAGTAGGCTGGGAAGCGGTGCAAGAACTGTGAGTATGGCAAAACAGCGTGGGTGGCTGCGTCCATGAAGTTGACGTAGAAGACGTTGAGCATACCCATAAGCACTGGCACGTTGCGGGATGCTGGAGTGTTGCGGAAGTGCTCATCCATCTTGTGGAATCCGGCGAGGAACTGTTCGAAGTTCTCTGGCCCGATAGCAATGGCTAGGGAGGTACCGACTGCGGAGTCTACCGAGTAGCGGCCACCTACCCAATCCCAGAAACCAAATGCGTTGTTCGGATCGATGCCGAATTCAGCAACCTTATCGAGTGCGGTGGAGACGGCAACGAAGTGCTTTGCTACAGCACCGTCGGTTGGTGCCCCTTGTTCTTCGAGAGTGCGTAGTAACCATGCACGGGCGATGCGAGCATTCGTCAGCGTTTCGAGAGTGGTGAACGTCTTGGATGCCACGATGAACAGGGTGGTTTCTGGATCCAAACCGGAGAGCTTCTCGCCCGCATCGGTTGGGTCAATATTGGAAATAAACCGGCATTCAATGTTTTCTGCCTTGTATGGCTTGAGTGCTTCGTATGCCATGACTGGGCCAAGATCAGAGCCGCCGATACCAATGTTGACAACTGTTTCGATTGACTTGCCGGTAATGCCCTTCCATTCGCCCGAGCGAACCTTGTTTGCGAAAGCGTAGACGCGTTCGAGGACTTCATGTACGTCGACGACGACGTCACGACCATCAACGATAAGTGAGTCTGACTGTGGCCGGCGTAGCGCACTGTGGAGAACGGAACGGTTTTCGGTGATGTTGATGCGTTCGCCGTCGAACATGGCATCGCGACGCTCATCGAGATTGACTTCCGCGGCTAGCTCTTCGAGAGCTTTCTTGAGCTCATCGGTGAGTACCGACTTGGACAGGTCGACGAAGAGGTCGCCAGCACTGAAGCTGAATTTTTCGGTGCGCTCGGGATCTTGGGCAAACCAGGATCGGAAATCAACGTGAAGTGTGTTCTTCAGGTCCGCGAGTTTACCCCACGCGGTGGTTTGGGTTGCGTCTACAGGGGTAGGCATGAGTTTCCTCCAATATGATTGCCATGACGTTCATGATGAGCCGATATCGGTACCGGCTGTAGCAATCTTTTAGTTTAGCTTTTCTATCTGATTTTATACACTTCCGTCACTGTTGTGACTGGTTTTTCATTTGTATTTCGGGGCCGCCCACTAGATAGGTGTAGGACTGCCCGCGTCCGCCGTCGGTGATCGCACGATATTCGAGTAAGGTGCCGTCTTCGATTCCACTCAGATCATGATAGACCCGCGGATCGGGGCCGGCGATAGAACCCAGTGGGAACCATTTTCCACTGCCCACTACCCGATAGAAGAAGGCGGTATTGGCATAACGGTGATCTTGAGTGTCGGCGGTCAGTTCAAGGAAGGAATCGCCGATTTTCTTGCCTGTTAACGCCGTTGTGCCGCTACCTCGTTCGAGCTTTTCACCGGCTCGGAAGACTGTGACGCTACGTGCAGGAACATCGACGCTGAGATCAGTGACACCATTGGTCGTGGTTGCTTGTGGCTTGGAGCTAGCCGAGCCATCTATCACTTTGCCATCTGTCACATTCATGATTGCCGACCAGTTTTGGGTACTAGCCAGTACCGGAATCGTGGCGCGCGTGTTTTGTTCACCAGAATTGGCGACGACGACGTATTCGATGTTCTCTTCAGGATCGACTCGCGAGAACGCGTAGGTCGTTCCTTCGTTGAACAATTCGATCTGGGAACCATTGGACAGACCTGGATATTTTTTACGTAGTCTCGCTAATTCAGCGATCGCTTGATAGAGCACAGTATCGCGAGACATGTGTGCTCCGGCACCAAATGTACTTCCATCAGCTAAGGCCTGCTGCTGATAGCTTGGCACCTGTGTGGCAAACAGTGGTTGATGCGCGGTGCTACCTGTTAGACCAACTAAACCTTGCTCATCACCGTAATAAATAACAGGTTGCCCACGCATGGTAAACATCAGCGCGTGCGCAAAAATCGATCCGGAAACTTTATCGCCCGATAGTTCGCTTACGATACGAGCCATGTCTGGATTTCCTAAATACGTCGGCAAATCGAGAACAGTTGTTTTATCTGACGCATAACGTGGATCTTGATAGAACAAATCCGCTAAGCCTTGAGCTGACCCGCCGTTGACGTAGTCAATAACAGCTTTGTGGAATCCGGAATCGAGCACAGCATCCATATCAGTGGTGTGTACGTAACTTGACAAGATACCAACATCTGGGTCAGTTACTTCCCCAAACATAAAGAAGTCATCGCCTGCTTTACGTTTGATGGCCTGAGTCCAGTGCGTCCAGAACTCTTGATTGACTCGAGTCACGTCCGATATCCCGAAACCATCGATCCCGGTTTCTAGAAGGTTCTGGTAAATCTCTTCCATACCGCGAACCACTTCCGGATTTTCCGTCATGAGATCGTCGAGGCCACCAATATCGCCGAGCGTCAACGATGGCCCAACCAGGGTTGAATCGCCACGATTGTGGTAGAGCGACGTATCGTTGAGCCACGCCGGGACCTTCTTGAGGTTCCCAGCCTGTGGCGTATACGGAAACGACGACGGGTCAATCTCCGGGAACTCTTCTTTGCCAGCAACTTTCCCCAGATTCACACGGTTACCGTCTAAGTCGCGATACGGTTTGTCCGCCAATGGAACAAACGGAGTGTCTTTTTCGGCATAGGAAATAACATCTGCTGTATTGTTCGCAACGACGTCAATATAGACTTTCATACCGCGTTCATGGGCTTGGTCAACGAGCTCTTGAAAATCGTCCTTCGTGCCCAAATGTGGATCAATGTCAGTGAAATCAGTAATCCAGCGGCCAAGATAAGCTCCAGATTCGCTACCCGATTCCCCTTGAACCGGCTTGTTTTTCAACGGTGAACTAATCCATAGCGCTGTGGTCCCTAAACCTTTGATGTAATCGAGTTGCTCGATCAACCCGGGAATATCGCCACCGAGATAAAAATTCTCGTTCGTCGGATCAAACCCCGATTCTTGTGCAGTCGCGCCGTATCCACCGGTATCGTTTTTCTCGTCTCCATTAGCGAACCGATCCGTGAGCACATAATAAAATTGTTCGTTTCCATCTTCAGAACGATAAATGCCATCACGCGATGCATCCGATCCACGAACTGCTGCGTCTACCCCCAAATCGGCGGGCAACACGGCACTACCGTCGACTTTTAGATCTGCTCGACCTGGTAGCTTGAGCGGATAGTGGGATCCGTTGATCATAATGGTGTGCGAGCCAGGATCAAAATGTGCATAACCTGCCGGCTGACCATTCGAACAGCCCACTAAGCCACCCAAAATCAGCAAAATACTAACGCTACTGGCAACCGTCATATGGCGACGACGTCGAAACACCTGAACCTCCACCCCTCTGTTCTCTTATTCTACTTGCAGGCACCGACGAAAAACTGGGTACGAGAAAAATTCCTCAAGATTCTTGCCCCAAGTGTGGCAAAATGAGAGAAGCAGAACATACGTATCCTGCGCTAAGGAGAAAAACATGCTGGACATGTCCAAGCCACTGAGTGAAGCCGAGCGTGCTGAACGACCAAAAATTGGCATCCTCACATCGGGTGGCGATGCTCAAGGTATGAACGCCGTCGTTCGTGCCGTTGTTCGAACTGCGCTACACGCCGGAGCAATCCCGTTTGCCCTCCACGAAGGCTGGAAAGGCGCGATTGAAGGTGGCGACCTCATCCAAGAACTGTCCTGGTCGTCAGTATCAAATATTTTGTCAAAGGGCGGCACAGCTATCGGCACTGCACGGTCCGCCGAATTCCGGGAACGTTCCGGCCTGAAAAAAGTCGTCCACAACCTCGTCGAACGCGGAATCGACCGCCTCGTCGCCGTCGGTGGTGACGGTACGTTAACCGGTGCAGACGAACTGCGCGAAATGTGGCCAGAACTCCTTGAAGAGCTCGTTGCTGAAGGAACTGTCAGCCCGGAAGCAGGCGAACGCCATAAGCACTTGCGTATCGCCGGCGTCGTCGGATCGATCGATAACGATCTTGTGGGCTCGGATATGACCATCGGAACTGACTCCGCCCTCCATCGCATCATTGAAGCTATCGACGCTATTGCGGCAACCGCAGCCTCACATCAACGCACCTTCATCATTGAAGTCATGGGACGTGCATGTGGCTATCTCGCACTGATGTCAGCTATTGCTGGTGGCTGCGACTACGTTTTCATTCCAGAACTGCCACCAGCAGAAGGCTGGGAAGAAGAAATGACGAATAAGCTCCGCACCGGCCGTGAGCGTGGGCGCCGCGATTCGTTGATTATCTTGGCTGAAGGCGCGCTCGATCGCAATGGAAACCCCATCACCGCAACGCAGGTTGCTGATGTGATTAGCGAGCGTTTAGGCGAAGACGCACGTATCACCTCCCTCGGTCACGTCCAACGCGGCGGTCAACCAACCGCCTATGATCGGTGGATGCCCACCCTGCTCGGCTACACCGCAGCTCTGGACATGGTCAATGCCGGCCCGGAAACTGAACCAACAATTATTGGCACCCAACGCAACCGAATCGTGCGCATGCCAATGATGGAAGCCGTTGCCAATACGCGTAAGGTCAAAGCTTACCTGAAGGAAGGTAACTGGGAGGCCGCCATCGATTCTCGTGGTGCTGGTTTCCGCGAAATGATCAATATTTTTGAGTCTATTTCTTCACCGACTACAAAAACAGACAAGCGTTTTGATAAGTCGCCACGGGTTGGCATCATTCACGCCGGTGGCCTCGCCCCTGGAATGAATCCGGCAGCGCGTGCGGCCGTGAAACTGGGTATTGATCGGGGCTACACCATGATCGGTATCGAAGGCGGTTTCCCTGGTTTGCTCGACGGCAAGACCCGCACCCTTGAATGGGGCGACGTCGAAGGCTGGGCCGAAGACGGCGGTGCAGAGCTTGGCACCCGGCGGACCATCCCCAACGTCGATCAGTATTATGCACTCTCGCGCTCCATCGAAAACGCCGAACTTGATGCGTTAATCGTCATTGGCGGTTTCAAGGGATACAAGATGGCATACGATATGGCACATGCCAAGGACCGCTACCCTGGTTTCAATATTCCGATCGTGTGTGTTCCAGCCTCAATCGACAACAATCTGCCTGGTTCGGAACACTCGATTGGGGCAGATACTGCGTTAAATACCAACGTGGAAATGCTGGACAAGATCCGCACGTCGGCGTCGGCTTCACAACGTTGTTTTGTGACCGAAACAATGGGTCGTAATACGGGATATCTCGCGTTGTTCTCTGCGCTATCTTCCGGTGCCGAGCAGGTTTATCTGGCCGAAACTGGTATTACGTTGCCACAGTTGGCGCAAGATACCCAGCGCATGGTCAACGCTTTCGAACAGGGCCGTCACCTGTATTTGGTGGTGCGTAATGAAGATGCTTCGGAATACTACACGACTGATTTCTTGAGCCGTATTTTTGAAGAAGAAGGTCATAATCTGTTCGACGTGCGCACCTCAGTGATCGGTCATGCCCAACAGGGCGGCAATCCGTCCCCGTTTGATCGAACATTGGCGGCGCGTATTGTTAACACAGCGATCAATATTCTCGACGACGAACTCCATACGGATTCAAAGACTACGCGTTCGTTCCATGTCGGTATGGTCAACGGCGTTTTAGAAGCTATGCCGTTAACACATATCGACGATTTGATGGATATGGATGCACGTACACAAAACGATCCGTGGTGGTTGCCGTTGAAGCACGTGGTGTACGTGGTTTCTGACCCGACTTACACCGGTTCCTTAGAAGATCTCTCGATCGTCCAGTAACACCAACAGCTATGGCCCGGAAAGCGAGTTGCGTTCCGGGCCACAGCTATATCGACAGATGTTTAGACGACGGCGAGAGTATCTCCCCAGTTCGCAAAATAAGACAAGATCAGTGCTAAGCCTAGTAGCGTAACGACGTCGAACCAGCGCGAACGTACTTGCGGAACCATGCCGGCAGGCAAAACCAGCCGAGCAAGAGCTAAAACTCCGAGGCTTGCCGCGAAGGTGTACATTGCCGGCTGAACTCCCCAGGTGAAGGACAACACGATGACGACGCCGATCCAGCCGACGAGGAGCGCGAAGAAAACGAGTGAAGGTACGCGATGTTCAGTCATGATGCGACTCTTTCGGTTCAGGTTCCAGCTCGGGTTCAGATGCAGTTTTCGATGCTGGTTCTCGAGTGGAAGCAGATCCTGGCGTAGGTACGGGCACAGTTTCCGGATCGACAGCCGCACTACTTTCCGTTCCCTCCAGCTTTGTGGTTTTCGGCGTTTCACGGTTCATCTGAGCTCGCGCCCAAGCGATAGTGTGTGGATGGATCACAAGTAGCCCCGCCAGTACTGGCACAGCGATAACCAGAACCGTGAACCCGGCAGTCAACGCAGGTACTGGGCCAGCTACTGCCATCCGTCCCGGACCGAGTGCACCGGTTGCCGTAAACGAGATAATCGATACGCCTAAGGAGCAGATAGCCATCGCAATTCCGGCATGCATCATGTGCTCCCCCAACGAAACCTGCTCGCGGAAAATGAATCGTCCAAGCACTATCCCGTAGCCGAGTGCCACAACAATGACCGCCACAAAAAGCCATATCAGCGAGCTTCCGGGCGCAGGCAACGCACCAAAAACTGGAATCGCAGGCAACGGACCGGCGTCTACCCCAAGGGTGGAAAAATTCGTTCCTTCACCAACTGCAAAGCCACTGCCTACAAGCCATGAATAGAACCAAACAACAAACGATGGCAGATAGAGTAACTGCAATAAGACAAGACCAATACTGCCGATAATTCCTGTGCGATAGTAGCTGTGCACATCGATAATCGCCGGAAAGCCGGTACCGAGCATCACCAACGTCGTCGTCACAGCAAGCGCTACTATTCCTACACCAAACCAGGTAAGATAGCGCGACGAATCAGCCACGTAACGCCACCACGGTAGCGGGTAAAGCAACTTTTCCCGGCCGGCCCACAACGCAGTTGCGCCAGCAATCAGAATTGCGCCGATCAGCGCAAACCACCAGTCTCCTGGTGCTCGTCCAACCAGAGCCAAGACGGCCACTACTGCCGGCCAGCTTAATGCGGCGGCCAGCGCATCCAGCCAGGTCGAGATTTCTCGAGTGCGCCATACCTGGTACGAAGCATAGCTGGCTAAGACCGTCAACGTCGTTGGCATGAACGTTATCGCTGCTTCACCGAGGGTAACGGAGCCACCAAAAATTGTGGTCCACCAGCCGGTGGCAAAGAACGCTGCATCTTGCCAAACAATATCTCCCATCATTTGTGCCGACGCGTTGAGCGTATAGAACACCATGACGGTGAGGAAGACCGCGAACCAGGTGAAAAATGGTGCAGAGATTCCGCCTCGGAAGATGTACCAATACCGTGAAAGATCAATGTGCGTATTCATTACTTCTCATCGTTGCGTGAATTGACGCCGAACGCACGGTATTGCGCTGGTGTGTTGCTTACGAATTTACGCTATAGGTGCGGAATTTGCGGGAAACGAGCGTGAAAATCAGCGAGGCTATGACGACGGCGAGACCACCAACCCATACCGTTGTTGCTGCTCCCAGTGGCTCTGCCACCAATCCATGCACCACGTCAGCCAGGCGCGGACCGCCAGCCACGACGACAACAAAGACGCCTTGGAGTCGACCGCGTACATGATCGTCGGCAGCAACGAGGAGTATTCCTTGCCGGAATGCCGACGATGCCATATCTGCTATTCCTCCGATCGCGAGGCTCATGCAGGCGATTGACAGCATCGTACGCGACGAGCCGTGGGCGACACTACTGGCAATCCCCAAGGCCATAATTGATAATCCCCAAATAAGAACCGACCAGATGACTGCCAATCCATATTTTTTCACTCGGCCGATCCAGCCACTAAACAATCCTCCGATGAGCACACCCACCGGCATTGCTGCGTACAAGAACGCGAACTCGTATCCGCCTTGAGTCGGACCGCCGAAGTTGATGTGCGCTATTTCCGGGAACAGTGCACGCGGCATTCCGAAAATCATGGCGATCAGATCGATCACGAAGCTGCCGAGTACGATGGGGTGCCCGGCGAGATACTGCAAACCGTCGATTACCGAGCGCAGACCTGGTGAGCCTTGTGGTTTATCTACCGGGAGTGCTGGCAAACGGTAGACCGCATAATAGGTGGCCAACAGTGTCAGTGCATCGATCGCATATAGATAGCTGTAGCCAAGCAGTGGGATGAGTGCGCCGGCGATGAGCGGCCCCGCGATTGCACCGCCAGCAAAAACGGTCATATTTAGTGCTGAAGCTGCCGGAATATGCTCAGCTGGCACAATCTTCGGCAAGATTGCGGTGCGGGCTGGTTGGTTAACGGCAAAGCATGCTTGTTGGAGGGAGAAGATTGAGAGCAGGAGCCAGACGTTATTGATAGCTAGGGCTGCTTGGAGCCAGAATAGTATCGAGGTGAGAATAAGGCCGGAGGTAGTGAATTCAAGGAGTTTTCGCCGGTCCATATGATCGGCGAGCGTGCCGCCCCACAATCCGAAGACTATCAACGGCACGAGCCCAAAAATACCGGTCAACCCAACCATGGCTGAGGACGTCGTTAAATCATAGATTTGTGCCGGAACTGCGACGACGGTGAGTTGAGCACCAATAACAGTAATAATGTTAGCGATCCATAACCTGCGAAAGTCGGGGCTTTGGAGCGGTCGTGTATCGGCAAAATATTTGCGTAACCGAGCCACTGGTCTTCCTTCCTGTCATGTTTTTCTGCATGTTAATTGTGCGCGATGTTTCAGTTCAACTATCGCCCACAGTGACACTGTTGCAATGAACAGACATATCAAGTGCGGACCCGAGGTATCTTATACCTCGGGTCCGCATGGCGGAAAGTAAGGGTGTCTTAGGTAATACGATGTCCGCTTGAGTTAGCTGTTACTGCTTGCCTTTGAGAATCTCGCGAGCAATGTTGGCGGCTTCCGTTGGAGTCTTGCCGACGCGGACGCCAACTGCTTCCAGAGCTTCTTTCTTCGCAGCCGCAGTGCCGGCCGATCCGGAGACGATTGCACCGGCGTGACCCATCGTCTTTCCTTCTGGTGCGGTGAATCCGGCAACGTAACCGACAACTGGCTTCGTAACGTGTTCTTTGATGAAGGCAGCGGCGCGCTCTTCGGCGTCGCCACCGATTTCACCAATCATGACGATGAGTTCAGTTTCGGGATCAGCTTCGAAGGCTTTGAGCGCATCGATGTGGGTGGTGCCGATGATCGGATCGCCACCGATACCGATACAGGTGGTGAAGCCGATATCTGCGAGTTCGAACATCATCTGGTAGGTCAAAGTACCGGACTTTGATACCAGTCCGATTCTGCCTGGGCCAGTAATATCTGGTGGTGTGATGCCGACGTTGGACTGGCCTGGGGTAATAATGCCTGGGCAGTTTGGTCCAATTAACCGCACGCCTTTTTCTTGTGCGTAGCCGAAGAACTCGGCGCTGTCTTTGACTGGTACGCCTTCGGTGATGACGACGACGAGGTCAAGATCTGCGTCGACTGCTTCGATAACTGCTGCCTTGGTGAAGGCTGGCGGAACGAAGATCACCGAGACGTTCGCACCGGTTGCTTCTTTGGCTTCTGCCACTGTGCCGTAGACAGGCACAGAAACTGTGCCTGCGGTGCGTTTGTCAGCATCGATACCGATAGGTTCGACGTCGAACTCGACGCTAGTGCCGGCTTTACGCGGGTTGGTTCCGGCGACGATCTGGGTGCCTGCTCCGAGCATGCGGCGGGTGTGCTTTTGGCCTTCGGAGCCGGTCATACCTTGGACGATAATCTTGGAGTCTTTATTGAGGAAGATTGCCATGATTGGGTCTCACTTTCCGGCGAGCTGCGCAGCTTGTGCGGCAGCTCCGTCCATTGTTTTTTCCAGCGTCACGAGTGGATGGTTGGCTTCGGCGAGCATCTGGCGACCTTCGGCGACCTTGTTTCCGTCCAGTCGCACCACGATCGGTTTGCTAGCGGCATCGCCCAATATTTCGAGGGCGGCCACGATACCTTTGGCAACTTCGTCGCAGGAGGTAATGCCACCGAAGACGTTGACGAATACGGATTTGACGTCTGGATCGTTGAGGATGACATCCAAACCGTTAGACATCACTTCGGCGTTTGCGCCACCGCCGATGTCGAGGAAGTTTGCTGGGCCAACGCCGTATTGTTCGCCGGCGTAGGCGACGACGTCGAGTGTGGACATGACGAGTCCGGCACCGTTGCCGATAATGCCGACCTGTCCGCCGTCGAGTTTGACGTAGTTCAAGCCGAGGGACTTCGCGCGGGCTTCGAGTGGGTTCTCGGCGCGCTTATCGACCAGTTCAGCGTGGTGTGGGTGGCGGATACGGGCGTTGTCGTCAAGGGAGACTTTGCCGTCCAATGCGATGATTTCGCCTTGCGGAGTTTTCACGAGTGGATTGACTTCGACGAGGGTGGCATCTTCAGATGTGTAGGTATCCCAGAGTTTCAATAGGACGGGGACGATGGCGTCGTGTTCTGTTGGATCGAACTGTGCTTGGGTGAGGATATCGCGGGCGACGGCTTCGGTGATTCCTTCGTTCGGATCTACTGGGACCTTGGCGAGGGCTTGGGGGCGTTCGACGGCGAGCTGTTCGATATCGACGCCGCCTTCTTTGGAGCACATGGCTAGGTATCGACGTTCGGAGCGGTCGAGCAGAATCGAGAAGTAGTATTCTTCTGCGATATCTGATCCGGCTGCAATGAGCACGTGGTTGACCGTGTGGCCTTTAATATCCATGCCGAGGATAGCTTCAGCGTGGTCGCGTGCTTGGGCAACGGTGCGGGCTAGTTTGACACCTCCAGCTTTGCCTCGCCCACCGGTTTTCACTTGAGCTTTAACCACAACCAAATCGGTTTTCTCGAGGAGTTGTTGTGCTGCTTGTTCGGCTTCATCTGCTGTGCTCGCTACTATTCCAGGTAGTACTGGAACATCGTGCGCAGCGAAGAGTTCGCGGGCTTGGTATTCGTAGAGGTCCACGGATTGTCCTTCCGTTGTGGTCATATCCTAACGCCGATGTCTCAACATCGAGACATGTATATTAGCCTACCGGGTTTCACGGATTTCTGGTAGCTGATTGACTAGGTTTACTGGTTATCTTTCGAGCGCGCTGTGGCATCTTTTTCTGTTGACTCGGTTTTTGCAGGTGGCTCAGTTTCCCATCCTGTTCCGGGTTTGACGCCCCGAGCAGCAGAGAACTTTGTGGCGGTGACAGTAATGGTTTCTTTTATCAAGTCACCGTATGCGTTCGCACCTTCGATCGAGGTGTGGGTGGAATCTACTTGTAGTAACTCTGGCCGGTCTGCTGCCAACGAATACCAATCGACGAGTTCGACGTTGGGATATTCGTCAACGACTTGGGAGATGAGCTGGTTACTTTGTTCAACAAATGTTGATGGAGAGTAAATGTTGGCAATCAAGATCATGCGCTGCTGACCGAGTTGTTCAATGGCGTCGCGAATGAGGTCTGCGTTGTTCACCCCAGCGTTGGTTCCATAGTCGAGGACCACTACCCTGCCAAGCTTGTTTTCTTGTTCAGCTTGAGCGATCATGTCATGGGCTTGCGCCCACTGGGTTGATGGTTCTCCAATGGTGTTGACGCCAGGCATGGCATGCAACAGGCCTGTTCGTGAAGCTGACACCATAGAGTCACCAATGATGGTTACTTCGTAGGTGTTGGGGATGGTGGTGTCGAGTTCATCAGATAATGTGGTTGGCCGATCCTTGCGTGGGGTTCCGGCTGGTTTATTCGCTTCGCCTTGAGTGGTTTTCGCCTTTTCACTCGATTCTTTCACCGAGTCAGCTCCGGCGCCTTGTTCGCTTTGGCCAGCTTCGATCATTTCTTGGGTGCTGGTTTTCGCTGGCGCGAAAACCACTGTCGCCATGGTTACCACCGCTAATACACCAGCGAGCGCCATGATGCTTGTTGCACGCAGGTTTGCCGGTATCTGGGAGCGAATGACGAATATCGTAGCGCGATATCCGTGACGACGAACCGGTGTTTCGATGAATCGATACGATAGTTCAACGATGATGGCGGTGAGCACGACCGCAATGAGAGAGCGCACTGTTTGCGCCCAGCTGCCCACAGCGACTGGGTAGATAGCTGCGGCGAGGACGAGGATCGGCCAGTGCCACAGGTACAACCCGTAAGAACGCGACCCGACCCAGCGCAGCACCGAGATTTCACCGCACTGTGCCATAAACGAGTTCGGGTAGAGCATGTCGGCGATGACGAAAACGGTTGCGATCGAGGCGATGAGCATCCCGCCCATGTATGCCCATGGGCCGTTGTCCGGCATGATGAAGATGAAGATCCCGAGGGTGATTGCCGCGCTCCACCCGTAGAGCGCATGGAAGGATCGCCAATGGGCGGTGGTGAAGATTTGTGGACGAGCAGATGCCCAGAGGAATGCGAGCGTAATTCCAGCGCACAACCCGAAGATATGGGTGTCTGTGCCATAGTAGAGCCGCGTGTTGTTCTCACCCGAGTATAAAACGAGCATTAATAGTGATGATGCGAGCATCATGCTGAGCGAAATGGCGATTCGTATTCGCAGAGAATCAACCAATGCCAAAATCACGAGCATAAGCAGCGGCCAGAAAAGATAGAACTGTTCTTCGATGGCGAGCGACCAAAAATTTTTGAACAGCATCGGCGCTGTGCCATCAAAATAGCTTGTTCCATGGGCGATTTCGAGCCAGTTGGTAGAAAAGGTTAGCACGCCAAGAATTTGCCGACCAATGCCAACAATCAGGTCAGAGTTGACTGCCCAGGCGGTTGGCACAACGGTAATGATGAGGAGCAGCAGGGCCGGGACGAGACGCCGGGCACGACGCACCCAGAACTGCCCAAGGTTGATGAAATTATTTGTGCGATCTTCACGCAGCAACAAGGTGGTGATGAGGAAACCGGAGATGACGAAGAACATGTCGACGCCCAGGAAGCCGCCTTGGAAGATTCCTGGCCACACGTGGTATGCGATAACTGCGAGCACAGCGATTGCACGTAATCCATCTAATCCAGCTATGTAGCCACCACGATCAAAAAACGATGCCAGACGCGTGCTAGGACTATTCGCGGTTTGTTGCCTTGTGCGCCCATGGTCGCGCGAGCGGCCCTTAGCTTCCTCGCTAGCCGGGCGGGCTGAGCGAGTTGCCTGCGTGCGTGCCGACCGTGGTGTACGTAGTGAATAAGATGGATCGTTCATCGTGCTAGATCTTTTCTAGTGGTGCGAATCGGAGCATCAGGCGTTTTTCAGCTCCGCTCTCGAATCGGACTTTAGCGACCGTTGATTTTCCAGTGCCTTCAAAAGAGAGAACTTTTCCAACACCGAATTTTCCGTGCCGTACGCGATCGCCAACCGCAATCCCACCAGTGGTAAGCCCATCGGTTGCCGGAGCATCTGCTAGTTCTTGTTCTACTACTGGAGCTGGATCGTCGCCCAGGATCTTCCCCGGAGTAAACTTCCCGTTTCCACTGCCAATTACTGGAGCGAAATCGTCGTCATTACTACTCCAGCTGTTGCGCTTAGCGCCCCAACTGTTCCGGGCACTACCCCACGACGCATGACGTACCGTATCCATCGCTGATTCTTCTCGGCGCCACTCGATGATCTCTGCCGGTATTTCGTCTAAGAATCGCGAGCGCGGGAGTTCTTGCGGCGCACCCCATTGGGAGCGGGTGGCGGCGCGAGTGATGTAGAGCCGTTCGCGAGCACGTGTAAGTGCTACGTAGGCGAGGCGTCGTTCTTCTGCGAGTTCGGTTGGTGAGGAGAGCGAACGGATATGCGGGAAGGTGCCATCTTCGAAACCCGTGGCGAAAACGACTGGGAATTCTAGTCCTTTGGCCGTGTGGATGGTCATGAGGACGACTTCGCCTTCGTTATTATCGTCTTCGTCTGGGATTTGGTCTGAATCGGCGACGAGTGAGATCTGGTCGAGGAATTCAGCCAGTGTTCCCTCTTCGTTACGCACCCGGAAATCCGAGGCGACCGCGTGCAGTTCGGCGAGGTTTTCTACTCGTACTTCATCTTGCGGATCTTTGGATTCTTGCAGTGCCGCTAAATATCCTGAGGCGTCCATGACGACGTCGAGAATATCGGCAGGACTTTCCCCACTATCGGCTTGCTCGCGGGCTTTTTCGAGCATCTGAACAAAGGCAGCCATGGCGTTGCGGGCCCTGGCTTGAATTCCGACGACTTCGCTACGCCCTTGTTCAACAGCTAATTGCGGGTAGGCAACATCGGTGAGTGCTTGGCCGAAGGACATCTGATATTTTTCGGCATGTAACGCGACTGCGCCTTCGGCTTTCGCGCCCAGACCTCGCTTGGGTTCGTTGAGTACGCGGCGTATGGAAACCGTATCGTCCGGGTTAGCGACAGCATGGAGATAGGCTAACGCGTCCTTAATTTCTTTGCGCTCATAGAATCGTGTACCGCCAACCACTTTGTACGGGATACCGGAACGCACAAACATTTCTTCGATCGAACGTGACTGCGCATTCGCGCGATAGAACACCGCAATATCGCCATACTTGTATCCGTGCTTGGTGCGCACGTTATCTATTTCTTCGACGACGAAGGCGGATTCGTCGGATTCAGCATCCGCTACGTAGCCGACGAGTTTTGCGCCGTCTCCGGCTGCCGTCCACAGTTTCTTGGGCCGCCGACCTTGATTGTTGGCGATCAGCGAGTTTGCTGCCGTTAAAATATTTTGTGTGGAGCGGTAGTTTTGCTCCAGCAACACTGTGGTGGCGTTGGGGAAATCTTGTTCGAAATCTTCAATGTTACGGATAGTTGCTCCGCGGAAGGCGTAGATAGACTGATCTGCATCGCCAACGACGGTGAGTTCGCCGTGGAGCGGATCACTCTCATCCCCGATCAGTTCACGCACGAGCTGGTATTGTGCCGTGTTCGTATCTTGGTATTCGTCTACCAGGACGTGCCGGAATCGACGTCGATAATGTTCAGCAATCGCCGGATTATCGCGTAGCAACCCGACAGTAAGCATGATCAGATCGTCAAAATCGACGGCGTTAGCAGCGCGTAACCGGCGCTGGTAGCCGGCATACGCATCGGCAATCATCTGATCGTCACGATCTACAGCCTGCTCTTTCGCCTGTCCAACTGTCACCATCGCATTTTTCAAATCCGACACTTTACGGCTCAATGTTTTCGGCGGAAACGCCTTAATATCAATGTTTTCTTCTTGAGCAACAATCTTCATCAACCGCGCCGAATCCGCAGCGTCATAAATAGTAAACGACGAACGCATCCCTAAGGCCTGATGCTCAGTACGCAAAATCCGCACACACGCGGAGTGGAAGGTAGAAATCCACATGCGCACCGCCGTCGGCCCTAATAAGGATTCGAGACGCTCGCGCATTTCTTTCGCAGCCTTGTTCGTGAAGGTAATCGCAAGAACCTCACTCGGACGCACATGCCCGGTCGCAATGAGGTAGGCAATACGCGTCGTCAACACACGCGTTTTTCCTGAACCTGCACCTGCCACAACCAGCATATGCCCACCGGTGTGCATCACCGCTTGACGCTGCTGCGGGTTCAGCCCCTCAACAAGCTGACCTACCCGTTCCTCGGCCATCTCGCGTGCCGGCGAACCGCTAGCCGGCGCATACGCCGACAACGATTCGGGCCGACTTGCCGAGGCCTGAGCCTGCGCAATTCGAGCCTTTAACCTATCCATTGCTGAAACAAATGCATCATCTTTACTCATAACACCTCTAGCCTAAAGGACACCTCCCACACATTTTGCGAAGCACACCGAAAAGTGAGCGAACTGTGTCCGGGAAAAACGCGATTTCCACGAACGCTTGGCCTATCCCCAAGGGCCATATTTTAGGCTAGCAACATGAATGAACAACAAGCGTCAACGCTCGTCCACCACACCTGGTATGCCTACGCATACCTCGCATCCAACGCTTTCTCAATTCTCGGCAACTCACTCATGGCAGTCGTGTTGCCTGTTCTCATCATCTCCCGGCTAGGTTCCCCAACTTGGGCAGGTGTCGTTGCCGTAGCCACCACCAGCGCTCAAATGTTTGCCGGATTTTTAGGCGGAGCATTAACCGATCGCGTCAACCGCAGAAACCTCAGCCTGACCGCTGACCTGTTATCCACACTCTCCGTTATCAGTCTCTTCCTCGTCGATTGGTTCACAATGACCAGCGTGCTATGGTTCATCGTCCTCGGAACCATCGGAGCGTTCGCCGACATGCCCGGACAAACAGCCCGGCAAGCCCTCGGACCACAGGTGGCGACGTCGTCGTCGATAACCTACGAAAAAATCACCGGATACTTCCAAACCCTACAAGGCGGCGCACTGATCATCGGACCCGTGCTCGCCGGCGTCTTCCTCCTGCTACCGAATCCAGCCTGGGCGCTTATCCTTGCCGGTTCGTGCTCATTCCTTGCCGCGTTCACCACAGCCTTAATGCCCCACACTATAGGAGAATACCGACGCGAAGAACACAGCCCAAGCGTCATTCACCAAACCACACACGCGATCAGCTTGATCCGCCACACCCCGCTACTACGATTCGCCCTCACTTTCGCAGTCGGCATCAACGTATTGCACACCATCACCCAAAGCTTCGTGCTGCCAACACACTATGCGCTGACTGGGCAGGCCAACCGAGTGGGATGGATCATTGCGCTGATGGGAGTCGGAATGATCATCGGTGGGCTCATCTTCGGGCTATTATCAGCAAAGCTTGCACGCTCAACACTGTTCCTTACCGCAACATGCCTCAGCCTCATCGGCGCGATCTTAGTATTGAGCCTGTGGGACCTATCTGCAGTACTCAACGGCGCAGCTATCCTCGGCGTCGGCTTCGCGATCATCAACGCCAGCGCAACAATCGCCGCCATGGACTCCCTTCCCGAAGGAAACCGCGGCGCAGTCATGGGAATTATCCTGACCCTCATACTAACGGCCTACCCACTCGGGTTCGGACTTGCCACCTTGTTATACACATACAGCGGTCTAGGCGCAGTTAGACTTGTGTTAGCTGGTGGATTTACCAGCATCACCCTCTGGGCATTAGTGTCCAAACGCAGTCACACGCTCAACGCCATCACAGCACAAGTAGCCACACCACGGTCAGAAACCAGCCCGCCGTCGGAAACCACACCGGGAGCCCACGATGCACTTCCACTCACATGAGATAACCTCGCTCACCGCAGCCTCCCGCAAAGCCCTACGACTCTACGAAGACCGCGGACTGCTGACCGCAATTGGCCGCGACTCCAACGGGTGGCGAATCTACACCGCAGAACACCTCCTACGAGTAGCCACCATCAAATTCCTCCAAGAATCCGGACTGACACTAGATGATATTGCAACCGTCTTAGCCGACAGTCAAACATCACAGCCATGGGAACTCGCCGAACAACGCCTCAAAGCGCGTATCGCAGAGGCTCAAGAAAAACTGGCTGTCTTGCACGAGCTGAAAAACATGCGCATCCACGATACCGACCTACCACTCTATGCGCCTGACGTCAGCGCACTCATTAACATGATGATCGCCCGCCGATACCCGGCACAAATGGCTCACCGCAGCGGACGAATACTACAGTTCCTGAAAATAACACTGGCGCCGGCACAATGGCAGACGATCCGCCAACTCGCTGAACAAGAAATCACCAATATTGACGATGACGTCATTGTTCTCGCCCAAGAATTCCTTGATTTGGCAGACCTTCCAGCTGATTCTGAGCAGGTAGGGACCTGGCGCGACAAGGCACTTGCTTATGTGCAAACCCATCCCGGAACAGTCCACACCGATTTCATCTCGTTGGGTGTCGAACAAACCATGGATGCCACACTGACCGACCTATGGACCGACGGGCTCTCCCCAGCGCAACTGCGTGCGAGCGCAATATTTGACTAAATCCTCTGAAAAAGCTTTGCCCCTTGTGTGCATAAGACACTGTCTGTGCACACAGTTTGCATATTCGTGCATTTAGCCGGAAAAACTCAGGTTTTCGAGCAAAAATGCAAACCGTATGCACGCTGGTTAAGCAAACGAGCTTTTATAGCGTATCCAACGACGTCCCGTTCGTTTCCTTTGCGAACATATAGATAAGGCCAGCTACAAGCAGCAGGGCCGCAAACAGGATAAATGCCGGTACGACGGCGTTTAACGTCACATCTTGTTTGACCGCGCTCCCGCCGATCAAAAGCCCCATTACTAGTGGACCGAAAATCTTCGCTGACGCACCGATTCCATACCCCAGGCCCAAACCAGTAGCCCGCACGTGGTTCGGGAACTGTTCGGCACCGAAAGCGTTGAGGATGCCGAACGCACCATCACCGAACGCCATCGCTATCACAATCCCACCAAAGAACACTATCCACGAGCCGTCAGTGCCTAAAGACGCCGACCACGCCACAAGCAATGCCCCGATTGCCCCCAGCACGCCACACATCAGTAGCGTCGGGCGCCGCCCGATTTTGTCGGCAAGCCAGGCTACCCCTAACCGTCCCAGCAAGTCAGCAAGGGAGACAAACATGAATAAGGTGGCCACCGTTGTAGTTGGTAAAAGATAACCCTCGTGAAGTAACGTCTGCCCCCAGGACTGGATCGTCGCTGAACCCAAAACAAAGCTGAACGTGCCGGCAGCGACAATGAAGAGCGAACGCCAGTGGTGGCGAAAAACCGTGCGATACGAGGCAGATTGCGTTTCGTTCGACGACGACGGAAGCACACCTACGCCACCAGCGGGCAGTTCGAGCGCCCAGGCTAAGGCTTTTCGAGCCTGATCGGGCCGGCCGTGAACCAGGAGAAACCGCGGAGACTCTGGAACTGTGTGCAGCCAGAAAAGTAAGAGGATGGGCAACGCGCCCAGAGTAATCAGCCCACGCCAGTTGTCACCAAACCCCCACTGCGCAAGCGCGCCTAAAAACAAGCCAAGCGGGATGAAAACTGAGGCAAGCCCGGAAAGCAGACCGCGTTGCTTAGCTGGAACAAATTCTTGGACATAAGGAATCGAGACGATGTTCAAGCCGCCGACGCCGATTCCCACGAGCACTCGCAAAACCGCGAGGATGATCCAGCCACGATCCGGAGTGAAAACCGACGCCAAGGTAAAAACGCTGAACATCAAAACGCACCAGAAGAAGGCGCGTTTACGACCGATACTATCTGCTAACCGACCCCATATGATCGCGCCCATCACGGTACCTAACCCGGAGCATGCGAGAATGACGCCTGCTTCCATGCCGGTAAGCTGCCACGGGCCGGTGAGGAGGGAGACGACGAAGCCGATGAGGAACATGTCAAAAAACTCCGCGATGTTACCGGCAATCACTAGGCCGATGAGGGACTTTTGATGGTGTGTGAGTGGGCGCGAATCTATTTGTTGGAGGGCGGTCGGGAGAGATTGTGAGGGCGTCATGGCTCTAGGGTATCAAGGCACAGATTCGGTTATGGAGTCAGTGGTTATCAACTCACCGGCTGCGGATTCACTCCTTATAAACTCGTTCTCAGCGAAATCTCAGACAATTTCTCCGAACGCCTACTAGACTAAATACTGCAGGTTTCAACTATTTTTATCGGAGGTAATCGTTATGACTCATCGTCCTACTCCACCGGCGTCCTCAGCTCAGCCGACCGGCTCAACAATGTATAACGGAGCTCCTGCCGACTCCGATCGCAACTCGCTCTCGCAAGGAAATCTTGGCCCGCTCTTACTCCACGATGTCCAGCTCGTCGACACGCTTGCACATTTCAATCGCGAATCGGTACCTGAGCGTCGCCCGCACGCCAAGGGCGCAGGTGCGTTCGGCACGTTCACCGTTACGCAGGACGTGTCCAAGTGGACCAAAGCTGATTTCCTTCAACCGGGTAAAACCACTCGCACACTGACACGTTTCTCTACAGTCGCTGGCGAAATGGGTTCACCCGATACGTGGCGTGACGTTCGCGGCTTTTCCACCCGCTTCTACACCGAAGAAGGCAACTTCGATCTCGTTGGCAATAACACTCCGGTATTCTTTATCCGCGACCCGATGAAGTTCCCACACTTCATTCATTCGCAAAAGCGCCTCGCCTCCAACGGTTTACGTGATAACAACATGCAGTGGGATTTTTGGACGCTCAACCCAGAAAGTGCCCACCAAGTCTCTTATCTCATGGGACCGCGAGGGTTACCGAAGTCGTGGCGTACAATGAACGGCTACTCTTCCCACACCTATATGTGGATCAATGCTTCCGGTGAACGTTTCTGGGTTAAATACCATTTCATTTCTGAGCAAGGTGTGGAAAACCTATCCAATGCCGAAGCTGAAACGCTAGCCGGCAAGGACGCAGAATATCACCGCCGCGACCTGTGGAATGCGATCGCCGAAGGTAACTTCCCATCATGGAAGCTGTCCGTTCAAGTCATGCCTTATGAAGAAGCCAAGACCTACCGGATCAACCCGTTCGATTTGACCAAGGTGTGGCCGCACGCAGACTACCCGCTGCATGAGGTGGGTGTGTTGACGTTGAACGAAAATCCGGAGAACTACTTCGCGCAGATCGAGCAGGCCGCATTCGCGCCGTCGAACTATGTGCCCGGAACTGGCTTCTCGCCAGATAAAATGCTGTTGGGTCGCGTCTTTGCCTACGCCGATGCGCAACGCTACCGGATCGGACCAAACTACGACCAGCTCCCCGTCAATCAGCCTGTTCCCGAGGTTACTACCTACAAGCAGGACGGACCAATGAGCTACCACCATCATGGTTCGGCTCCAACCTATGCCCCGAACTCCATGGGTAAGCCGTTCTCTGATTTTGAAGGACGAGTTGAAGATGGCTGGGAAGCTGACGGAGAGATGATTCGCGCAGCTTATGAGCTTCGCGAAGACGACGACGATTTCAGCCAAGCCCATGATCTGGTCCGTAACGTCTACACCGAGCAAGAGCGCGACGAGCTTGTCAATACCTTGGTTGGAGCAACTGAAGGTACCAACGACGAAGTCTTCGAGCGCGTCATTTGGTACTGGACCAACATTGACGAAGAGGTTGGCACAAAACTACGTGAACGAGCTAATCGCTAGATCGGTTGAAATTCTCATTAACGTTGTTTCGTTGCTGGGTTATTGAAAGCAGAGCTCCTCGAAACGAGGGGCTCTGCTTTTCCGATGCTCTGCACCACCCGTTCAGGCCGTTTAGCCTAGCTTGTCACAGCAGGTGACATGAGACGTTGATCGAGAATCGCGCTCATTGCCGAGTTGATTCAGGCACGTTGCTTATTGGGGCCATAGGAATACCTTTGCCGCTAGCAAACATCGTTCCGAGCCTGCCTTAGTATGCCTTCACTGCAAGATGCACGCGGCTTGACACACTATCTTCTATCAGTTCGCGATACAATAAAGAGACTTCCCGGCATTTGGGACCCTGATCCGCTTGGGCGGAGGAAGTCAGAAGGAAACCATTGACTGTTGAACTAGTGGTTTTATGCAATGAGGCCGGCCAGGCTATTGGTACTGCACCGAAACAAGACGTACACACTACTCACACACCGTTACACAAAGCATTTTCGTGCTACATTTTCGATCCTGACGGTCATGTTTTACTCACTCGCAGAGCACTGTCTAAACTGACGTGGCCCGGGGTATGGACCAACAGCGTATGCGGCCATCCTGGCGTCGGAGAGTCTGATCGCGACGCTATTGACCGTCGCGCGGCACAAGAACTCGGGATAACCGGAATACCTAAATCAGCCCTTACCCCCATCCTTCCGGATTTTTCTTACCTGGCTGAAGACTCCTCTGGTGTGCAAGAAAATGAAGTGTGCCCAGTCTATGCAGCATTTCTGCCTCACCGATTGGAGCTTGATCTCATCCCTGCGGAGGTTATGGATGCGGCCTGGCATCCATTTTCTGAGTTGCAACAAGCGACAGCCTGCACCCCCTTCGCATTCAGCCCCTGGATGGTCAAGCAACTAAGTAAATGGCCCAAAAACTTCTCTGTTCCATCACTTCCTGGAGGTAGCGCATGACTCCGGATCGTTCCGATCTGCAACCAGATCCACGATACACTTCACAACTTCCGCCGCAGTTAGCGCCTTTGGTCGAGCCTGCACGAAAAGTCTTGCAGGAACTTTTCGACGAACGGATTTCGCAAGCCCCCAGCCCCGCCTATCGAGAACTATGGGTGTCGTTGCGAGATGCCACCCACGGAGGAAAACTAGTGCGTCCGCTACTGGTGATGATCGCTGCGACTGGTGGAGATTTGACTGCGCACCCACGCCGGACTCAACAGGCAGCTTTTGCCGGGGCGGCGTTCGAGCTACTACATAGCGGATTTTTGATCCATGACGACATTATGGATCGTGACCTAATCAGACGCGGTACCCCCACCGTGGCTGCACATTTCCGGACGTTAGCCCGTTCTGCGGGCAGCTCTGATTGTGACCATCAGGGGGACGCTACTGCGATCATCGTAGGCGATCTGGCCTTAACCGGGGCGTACCAACTTTTGGCTCGATGCGAAGACAAAACTGTAGATCTTATTGCGGTCACAGACCAGGCCATCCGGTTAACCGCAGAGGGCCAGTTACTTGATATTTCAGCTGACACGATTCACCATGCCACGACCGGTGACGTGCTGAATGTGGCGTATTTGAAAACCAGCGCATACTCTTTCGTGGCTCCCCTCCAGTGCGGAATGATCATTGCGGAATGGGCCCAGTCCCCTACTCATCATGTAACTGAAGGCGGCAGAAAGTTAGGGATAGCGTTTCAGCTTTATGATGATATCTTGGGCGTGGCCGGAGATATCGAGGTTAGTGGTAAGTCTAAAGATTCTGACCTCTTGGGCCGCAAACATACACTGATTACTCGCTTTGCTGCTCAGCACCCAGATTGGGCACAAATCTGGGAGAACCTCAAAGATGGGGAAGACCAAGCCGTTTTGTCTCACGCCCGTGAAGTTTTGGCTCAGACTGACGCGATTGCGTCCACTAGCCAGATTGCCGAAGATCTCCACGCGCAAGCATGCCAAGATTTCGAGGCAGAGGGTGTGCCCGAGGCGGTCAGTGAGCGCTTAATCCTGCTAGCACAGTGGCTGGAAGGACGCAGGAAATGAGAACCTTTTCGTACGATAATTTGGGGACTTCCCCAGCTAACTACTTACGTGCTGCCCACCGGGCCGCCAACCAGGTAATTACACAGTACTCTACCTCGTTTGGCTTAGCGGTGACGCTACTGAAAGAACCAGTACGGACGGATGTGCGAAACATTTATGCTATGGTTCGGGTGGCTGATGAGATTGTCGACGGCGCATGCGCCGGTATTCCCCATTCTCAGATAGCACAAATTTTAGATGACTATGAGGCCAGAGTATTCACCGCGTGCGAGCTGGGTTTCTCCAGTGACCTGATTTTGCACGCGTTTGCTGAAACCGCGAACCGTTGCCGCATCGATCACGAATCTATTACCGCTTTCTTTAACTCTATGCGCTCCGACTTGACGGTTGATCAACACGACGGGGACTCTCTCGAAACCTACGTGTATGGTTCGGCTGAGGTGGTGGGCTTGATGTGCTTGCGAACTTTCTTGGCATCGGTGCCGGATCCGGAAGCTGCTTGGGCAGAGCTATCTCCCGGAGCGAAACGTTTGGGCGCAGCTTTCCAGAAAGTCAACTTTTTACGTGATATTGCTGCTGACAGTGGGGATTTGGGGCGTACCTATTTCCCCGGCGTCACCCCACAGACGTTAGATGAAAAGACCAAGATACGTTTGGTGGATGAGATCGACGCTGACCTTGCCGCAGCAGCAGATGTTATCCCTCGCCTACCAGATTCCTCCCGTTTAGCGGTGCGTCTGGTTCACGATCTGTTCGCTGAACTTAATCGGCGAATTCGTTTAACGCCCGCAAGCCGCCTGGCTCACACTCGCGTGCGGGTTCCCAATCAATACAAGGCTTGGTTGCTGACGCAGGCGTCTGCTACCGAGTTTTCCCCTCAGTTCACTCAAGATTTATTCCGTCGAATGAGAGCAGGCCAAGATGCGTAGCACGAGATATCCCCATGTCACCAAGAAACCTTCACCTTCTACTAAAGGCGCAACCGCCCAGCCCCGCGCGGTGGTGATCGGGGGTGGAATTGCTGGAATCGCGACCGCTGGATTGCTGGCGCGTGACGGCTACGCAGTGGATTTACTCGAGCAAAACCCACATGTGGGCGGGCGTGTAGATCAACTCAAACTTGATGGCTTCACCTTCGATTTGGGTCCTACCTGGTATTTGATGCCAGAAGTGTTTGAGCACTACTTTGCTTTGCTGGGTGCCGATATTAATGACTACTTAAAACTAGAAAAGCTCGACCCCGCATATCGCTTGTATCTTCCAGATGGGCAGAGCTTGGATGTACGTTCTGGTGTGGAAAACGCGAAGCAGCTTTTTGAGTCTCGTGAGCCTGGCAGTGGCGAGCGCTTGGAGCGGCATTTGGCCTCCGCAGAGCACACATACGAGTTGGCACTAAGAAACTTCTTGTACACTAATTTCCAGTCAGTACTACCGTGGTTGAATCCAGATATTTTAACGGGTATTCCTCGTTTGCTTACCCTGCTGACGCAGTCTTTGGAGGCGCAGGCTAAAACCGTGGCAGATGATCCGGTTTTGCAACAGCTTTTGACGTTCCATGCGGTGTTTTTGTCTGCTGCTCCGGACATGGTTCCTTCCATGTACCATCTGATGACGCACTTGGATTTAGGGGATGGAGTGCTCTACCCCAAAGGTGGTTTGCGTGCCCTCGTTTCCGCTATGGAAGAGCGCGTGCGGGAATTGGGAGTGCAGATACATACCAACACCACCGCTACTAAGATTTCGACGACGCCGGGTGGCCGCGGGCTCACGAAAGCCACAGTTTCTGGGGTGGAAGCGATTGGCCCGACGGGTGCGCTCAGTTTCCCTGCCGACGTCGTGGTTGGCGCCGGTGACCTGTGGGGGATTGAAACCAAGCTGCTACCCGAAAACTTGCAGAGCTATCCGCAGTCGTATTGGGAGAAAAGCACCGACGGAATTGGCACTGTGCTCGCTACCTTAGGAGTTTCGGGTGAGCTGCCGCAGTTGGCGCATCATTCCTTCTTCTTCACTTCGGATTGGAAGGCGAACTTTAAGGCTATCTTCGAAGGCAACCAGACGATCCCGAACCCTGCCTCAACCTACGTTTGCCGGGCTAGTGCTTCCGATTCTGCAGTTGCCCCTGAGGGGCATGAGGCTCTGTTCTTACTGATACCGGTAACTGCTGACCCGCAGATCGGGGCCGGTTCTTTGACTCGGACTACAGGGTATGTCGGTCCCGAGGCTACCTCCGTTAACCAGTCTGAGATGACTGATGAGGCGATCAGTCGGGCAGGAGATTCTCAGGTCGAAACCGCGGTAGATAACGCGATTGCGCAGATTTCCCAGTGGGCTAATATCCCTGACTTGGCAGAGCGAATCGTTTTACGTCGCACTATTGGCCCAGCTGACCATTTGGCACTGTATGGTTCGTTCCATGGCAACGCCCTTGGCCAGGCACATACGTTAGGGCAGTCAGCTTTCTTGCGGGCTCGCAGCGCTTCCCAGAAGATCGACGGTCTGGTTTATGCGGGTCAAACCACGGCCCCCGGAATCGGGGTTCCGATGGCGTTGATTAGCGCCGAGAACGTCTTGAAGCGGCTGCACGGTGACACTAGTGTTGGGCCTGTTCCCGAGCCTAAAGATGCACCGCGCAGATCACGACTTGATCCCTCAGTGGCGGAATAATGGACATCACCCGGTTCTGGTATTTGGGCAGTATCTTGGTTAGTTTTGCCGGTCTGGGTTTCTTGGACTGGCGGCACGGCATAACTGCTGGCACTCAGCGTTCCAAGGTACTACTGGCAATATTGTCCGCTACCGCTTGGCTTTTGTTTTGGGATGTGGCAGGCATCTGGTTCGGGATTTTCTTTAAAGGCTCAGGGCCGTGGCAAATCGGACTGTTTATTGCCCCGGAAATTCCAGTAGAGGAACTAGTTTTCTTACTGTTCTTGAACTACCTAACCTTGCTAGTGTTCCTGGTAGCACGAAAGTATCGCGAGCGCTTACCGTTGGCGAAAATTTCTGGCACCATTGTGGTTGTTTTGATACTGAACTTAGTGCTCAGTTCGCAACCTCGCCTATATCTTGAGGCATACACCTATATGCTTGTGAACCTGGTGTTTTTGTTGCCACTGTTCTTCTGGTTCTATCGTGTTAACCGACAAAACCGGTTGCCGGTAGATTCTATTCTGTTTACTTTGGCTATAGTCAGTCTTTTGACAGCCGTCTTCGATCCGCTACTCATCTATAACCAGATAGTGGGCTACCATTGGTCACGCACCAGCGGACTTTTGCTGTGGCTCGCTCCGTTGGAAGATTTCGCGTATCCGCTAGCTGGCACAATCCTCATCTCTCTCATCCTCGACCATAAGGAATGGCGTCATGAAATCACTTCCTAACAGTGCGAACCCCAGCCTTTGGTGGGTACTTTTTGAGACTTCGCGTCCCTTATCGTGGATCAACACAGCTTACCCATTCGCGATTGCTTACGGACTGCAAAGCAGTCGAATTGACTGGTATTTAATTCTAGGCACCCTGTTTTTCTTGATTCCCTACAACCTGTTCATGTACGGAGTCAATGATGTTTTTGACTATGAATCAGACCTACAAAATCCACGTAAAGGCGGAGTCGAGGGAGCTCTGGTTGCGCGGCGATTCCACCAGCAGATTCTGTGGGCGGTGGTGATCACAACTACCATTCCGACGCTGATTTTATTGTTTGGAGCAAGCATCTGGACGGGCCTGGTATTGCTCTATGTGCTGTTTATGGTGGCAGCCTATTCCGCCAAATATTTACGGTTCAAAGAGGTTCCTTTCCTAGATTCATTTACGTCTTCTACACATTTTGTGGGCCCCGCGGTGGTGGGGTTGCTTGCGGCAGCTAGCCGCTACCCCGATGTTCAGATTTCGGAAGCTAGTTGGCTGGGAATTGCCGCTTTCTTCTTGTGGGGAATGGCTTCGCAGGCTTTCGGGGCGGTTCAGGACGTCATTCCGGACCGGCAGGGATCAATTCGTTCCATTGCTACCCAGATCGGTGCTGCTCATACGGTGCGCACAGCCATCGCGTTGTATCTGCTTTCCGCTGCGCTTTTGGTTCTCCGTGGTGGCGCCGGCTTGTGGGTCTGCCCGCTCGTGCTGGTCTATGCGCTAAATATCCTGCCATGGGTCAGTGTTAGTGATGCTCAGTCTGGGCGCACACATAGCGGTTGGGTCCGGTTCTTGTGGCTGAACTATGTGGTGGGGTTTTTACTAACTCTGGTTATTATTTCTGCGGTTCAGGGATGGATCGCAGGCTGAAGTCCCCTCTGAGCACCAAGCAGTATCCGCCATCTAAGAATATGCCCTGTTTGCGCTCGTTGCACAAGCTCCGGTAGGCCGTGTAGCATGCGATAAACTGTCGATATCGCCGTCGTCGATAGCAGCATGAACGTCACCATGATTTGGTAAGGCTTATATTCGATTGCTTACAAGAGTATGGGAACCCGAAGGGTTGCAAATATTGGGTGTTCTATCTGAAAACAAACTCCAGAATATAGCTCACAATGATGAGCCGAATGATTGTCCAGACAGCGAATACGACCATCTCGTTTCCCCCCCCTGGTTTTTACTAGCAAGAGAAAAGAGTCATCCACATAATGGTGACACCCTAGCGTTTCATTTACCCAATATTGTTTTCAGCGATGCAAACTATTGCGAAAGCAATTAATGCGATTGTTTCGAGCATACCGTGTCTCCAGAGCTATGTGTTTCACCTGTTGCTCTTGACAACTTACTTTTAGAGATGGCCTAAAAGGCTGAAACTCAGGACGTCACCCTGTGCCTTGCAGGCCGCAGGGATCGCGCCCATTAGAACCCGGTCACATACAATAACTTAATATACGGAACAACCACGAAAACAATCCGGAACACACCGCAAAAATCAAAAAGGTCGTCTGCAACCGCCGAAGCAATCAGCGACTTTCAACGGAACATCAGCGGATGCAACGCAATCTATGAGAGAGACTTGTAAAGTTGCTATGAGATGAGGACTTCAAGCTCCAGTAGCATCAGCTCTTCTCGCGTTAAGCCAAACAGTTTACTCTGTTGTCGTGTTCCTGAAGAATTACCTTTAGTTTATGGCGAGGGCAACGAGCACAAACACAAGGAAGGACACAACTGCCGCTAAGAATACTCTTGTCCGGCTAAACTTCGGTAGGTCCATTTAATTCCTTCTCTATTAGAGATCAGAAGCCTCGTCCTGAATCCAAAGAAGGACTATTTTCAGAATCGCTGCCCTTTTCCTCCCACTGCAATGCCGTAGGGTCCCACACTAAACCAACTGTTTCTCCCACCAGAGCCGGATCAATACAGATTTTTACTAGCTCTTCAGCGGTCGCAACATCCTGCAGCTCATCCGGAATCTTTGCTTCTTTAGCAATCCTTCGGAAGTTTCCCGAGTAGTCGTTAAACCAGGCCTCCGGAACATAAAAAGATTCAAGAGTTCCAAGTCGCCGAATCCGAGCTTCTGATGCTATCCGTCTTGCAAGCGCATCTCCATCAATTTTTTCATTCCGCAGATAAATAATAAGATCTACAAGATCTCTAACCCGACTAGAGACTCGGCCACCCTCATAGCGTTGCATCGTTGCGCACACTTTATCTGCTACAGCATGCACTACTGGATAAACGCGATACTTAAAAACTGGAATTCCTTCTATATGCAATCGATTTGCCGGTTCAATAGCATCTGTTTCTTCAACCGGGATACGATCAACTACGAGATCAATTGATAACGCATTGAGTCTCTTTGTTTTACCAAGAAGTACAGAAATTTTTACTCGATAACCGTCACGATATTCTTAATTACTGGCAATCGGCTTTGCGGGCTCAACGATATATTCAAGATAATCGTCAAGGTCAATTCTTGCGATACGTTCTAGCTCACTAAGAGCTTCCTCGAGATCCTGCCCGTTATAGACGACGTCGGTATCTCGCGTATATCTCGCGTCAATCGTACGAGCAAGCATCCCTCGTCCGCCTTTAAGAATGAAAGCTGGCGGATCTTCACTAAAAATTCTTTCTAGAAACCTCCCCGCATAATACCCTTCAATCGCGCGGTTCGTATCCTGGGAAGATTTTTTCGCGCTCTCTTTGACTGCGAGTTCAAGCGCACGCGCAGTGCGATAACGGCGTTCAGTCATCGGCGCTCTTCTTTCCCAGGATCGCATTAAGCTCACTAAAATCAGGCGTACTTTGACGGAACGACGCGTTAAGAGATTCCATGGTTTCTTTCCCCAATTCTAGACTTTTAAACCATCCCTGGATCTCTGATGCCATCGAAAGAGTACGCATGAGTGATCGGTAGCTTTCAGAATACAACCCGGTAGTTTTCGCTATTGCCTCTGCAGAGTCTTTCAACATATTATGTTGAGCACGCATAGCCTTTCCGGCTTCTGTTATCATTTCAAAAGACTGCGCTAGAGTTGCAACACCGGCGTTCAACTGCAGCAAAGCAGCATTACGCGTGAACAAGTCACGGGCAAACGCTTCCCCATCTCCTGTTGAATATCCATGCTTCTTTGCCAGCGGTTTAAGCAGATAGGCAAGACGTTCTTGATCGAATCTATATTCATTGCGGGCGGCATCAGCGATAATGTTTGCGATCAGGTCAGGATCTTCACCGAGCCGGATAAGATCATAAATAGTTCGTTCCATAGTGGTCACTGGCACCTGCTCGACCAGAATAATATCTTTTGGGTCAATCTCTTGACGAAAATAACGGATATCATCACGTGTGGTTTGTTTACGCACAGACAGCGTGAACGTATACGGAGAAGCATGAAAATCCCCAACACCATGCATATAGGCCGCAGTTCTGCCAGAAATAACCGCATCAAAGTTCGGTTTGTTGAGCCGATCGTAAACTGTTTCTTTTGGAAAGACCGATAACCACGCCGCCTTGACATCAGCATGCGAGGTTTGGTTACCAGACACATACTGGTACACGCCATAGGTCAGCTCTTCTACACGACCTGCATCGCGGAGTCGAGAGATTTGATTACGCCGCACTCCCATTTGTTGAGCTTGTGCAGTAGTGAACATACCCCACTGCGACATTGCCAGATTTTCAAATTCTTCCACCCAAACTACCCAATACTGAAATCGTTCCGTTTTTGTAAACGATTTCAGTATAGCAGAACGTGGTCTCTAGCCTCCCCATATAACTCTCGAATCAAATCCTGCGCCTGCGGCGAATAACAGACATTAACGAAAGCTTTGCCATCGCGAGATTCACCCTGGTACCTCACGATACCTACTTTAACTCCACGACTCGTTGGCCGTAGCACGCCGTCGTCACGTATCAGATAGCCATCCCGGATCAATGCTTTGTTGAGCTCTTGGGGCTTCACAGTACTACCCCAACTTCGTAACATATCGCTCGCAACCATATAGCCGTAGTTTTCCCAATAGGACTTTTTGTAAAGCACATCCTCGTCGAAAGATTCTTGCGTGGCGCCCGTAGCACCCATAACAAACGGCGAATCCACCGGGGTTTGCGCATAGGCGCGCACCAAACTAAACACGCTACCTTGGTCTTTCCAGCGTGCCTGACATCCAACGACGACGAACAGATCCTTTGCCCGCGAGACCGCCACATTCATCAGTTCTAACGTGTTATCGATAAACGCCGCTCGCTCACTTGTTTCCCCATAGACCGATGAAAAGAGGATAACTGGCCGTTCTGCACCTTGTAGAGAATGCGCAGTACCGACCTTAATTTGACGGGCGATATCTGGACAGTGCTTACGCAAGGCACGTCTAATTAGGGCAACTTGCGCAGCAAACGGCGTAACGACGCCGATGATAGCGTCCTTACCTAACCGCGCTTCGCCGTCGTCACCCCCACCGCAATACCGCGTCTCGAAAAATTCGTAGTTGTCCCCGATCCAGTGAGCGATAGCGTCGGCTTCTTCTCGATTGACCCGGCTCGAACCGGCAGTGTGGTCCTGCGTGCCCGCAACACGATAGAACATGAACGGGTTGGCTACGGTATCTGCGAGGCGATAGTTTTGTTCTGAGCGACGTGGTTGAAGTTGCCCGTCGTATATGAGTTCGTTGCAAAATCCGATGATCCGCGAATGGCACCGAAAGTGTTCGGTCAAGAGCAAGCCCGGGCGCGGCTGCTTGGACGGATCTGAATACGCCCAGTTACCTGCATGACTAGCCGCTTTCATCACCGACGACGGCTGTGACGCCGTTAAACCGCGCTTTTTCATAACGTCCCAGTATGCCCCTGCGTTGTTCGACGACGATTCGCCACCGGTAGCTAGATCTTCGTCAGTGACTGGATCAATATTCCAGATCGGTGCGAGCTGACGTTCGTCGCCCACAACAATCGCGCGCTTGGCGAACGCGAAAGCAGATGCCCCAATCGAGGTATCTATTTGTCCGGCTTCATCGACTATGAGCAGATCTGCACGGGAGAGGCTATAGTGCTGATGTAACTTATCGCCAGTCCACAGCGAAAAATATTTCGGCACCTGGTAGGTGGTCAGCACAAAGCACGGGGTTAGTGCACATGCCTGTGGCCAATACTTCTCCATCACCCTCGCGGTAGTTTGGTATCGGTCTTCTTCTGGCACAAACTCGTTATTTTCTGCTGCAAGCAACCAGGTCGCTTCGTAATAGTGTACCGCCAGCCAAAACTCGTGATACCTCAATGTGACGTCAAGGATCTCATCAAGTTCACTCAGGGACCTTGAGTTGCGGATCTTCTGACTCTGTTCGGTGCTAATGATGCCGGTGACGCACAATTCTGCCAAGATCTTCTCCAGCTCTTGGCCAGCTATCTCTGTGCGCGTTATGTGATGTGATGCTGTGTCAGATGTGTTTCTTGCTTTGGAGCGGCGAAAGAGCCTCTTCATCAAGCTCTGGCCACGATTCGTTACTGCATGCCTGCCATGCTCGGTGCGCTGATACGCTTCATTTTCGTGTTCTTGGGCTATCGTTTGTGACGGACGTGGGCTTTCACAATAGTCACTGAAGCTCATAATGAGTTGGCGACGACGACGATCGATCTCCAACAGTTGTTGTTTGAGCACCCGTTGAATACTCGCGATACTGGCTACTGGTCCTTGTGCGCTGGCTTGAAGATATGTCGTTGCTTGTGCTTGAAAATAATCAGTAGCCGACTCGATATAGCCCGGATCCGAATAATCGGAGTACGCACCTTCCTTATGCGTAGTGTCGAGGAGATAGCCGCGAGATTTCGCACTATTATACTTAGAAACGGCCGGGCAGTAGGTAGCTAAGCTATGTAACGGCTCTTCAGTTTTAGCATCAGACGCGGCTGGTATCCAGCGCACATCAAAACCACCTTGAGCTTGCGCCCCCACCGAGCTAAACGAATCAATAATATTCGTCACTGCTTGATTATTCGTTGAGGTACACAAAATCAATGGCGCATCAATGCCTTCTAGCGCATGCCGGGTAACAAGATTGGCAACAACTGCTTGAAGCATCGTCGTCTTCCCAGTACCCGGCGGACCACTGACTGCAGTAATATCGCCGTCGTCATCAGATAAAAACGCATGAAGCGCGGTACGCTGGGATGGTGTGAGCGGGAACTTACCGCCCATATGTCCGCAAGATTTCACCATACTTTCAACCTGCGTATCGTGATCGGATAAGGCTCCATCTAGACTCTGCTCAAAATCTTGTACCGAAACAAACTTTGCGTACAACGGAACCGGGTTAGTTGCTAATGATTCTTCGAGAACAGAATACAACTCAACAATTGCCTTATTCGCAATAATATTCTCTCCCGCAACCAGGTAACACGTCTCAGTATGTATTGTTAGGTCCGAATCAACGCCGAACGACGTCGTCCAATTACACAACGGTTTTCCCTAAATATCGTCTGTCGAATCCCGTTTTTAGATAATCATGATCTCTACAAAATCCGATCAAACATACCAGAATTACACACAGAAATATAATAAAATTAGCACTATTTTTAAATGTATTAGATAATGAGCATTATGTACAGTAAGTACTAAAACGCTGGAACCGTTTCGCCTCAAATTAACCTCACCTGCAAAACAGGTTATGGAGAGACACGGCCTTTGGTAAGAGTTTTGAAAGCACACATTAGGAGATGCACTATGCAGTTGAAACCAAGCGACATGAATATAGAGTCCATCCTCGGTTTCTACCCAACGATGATGATCCCAAACTTCCAACGCGATTATAGCTGGGACAAAACTTACTACAAGCGTTTTCTAGATGACATCATCGATGCATTATATATTGACCCAACAAAGAAAAGACCTATAATTCCGACCGAATATTTCATAGGCACAATGGTTTTTTCCGGTTCCGAAAAAACTGATGAAACAATTGATGTTGTCGATGGGCAACAAAGATTAACTGTAATAACAATAATGCTATCGGCTTTATCCTACAAATTCGAAGAAATTGGTTCACAAAAAATCGCTTCAGCTACTTTCTCTTACGTTAAACGCGAAAACAATTATGGAGAATTAGTCCCACGCATCCAAACAAAAACCTCGCACCCTTTCTTCCTTGCATATGTACAATCTCTGGGGGCGCATGCGGATGTGCAGCCTTCAACTGACGAAGAAATGAATATCAAGCGGACATACGATTTTTTCAATAAGGAATTGGACGAAAGTCATCTGAGGGAGCGTGACCACTTTAAAGAATTAGATATATCCTACGAAGATCTGCTATTAGGAATCCGTGACCAGATCTTAAAAATGCGAGTCATTTCGATTGTTACAGAAGATAAGGGGGTTGCATATAAAGTTTTCGAAATTTTGAACGCAAAAGGAAAACAGCTTGCTAGTGTTGACCTCATTAAAAATTCTGTTCTCGAGCCATTCCATAACGATGAAAAAGGCATGGATGAACGGCTCTACACGCAATGGGAAAGTTTGAAAAATATTCTCCGAAAGCGCGACCCGGAAATTGGTTTTGTCACATTTTACAGGCACTATTGGTTCTCCAAATACAACAAATGCCCAACTACGCGACTGTACGACAAATTCAAATCTAAATTCTTAAAAGGCCCTGAAAAGCAGAAAAAGGATAAACTCATCGCATTTGTTACGGATCTATGTAAAGAAGCAGAAGTGTACATGAAGATCGCTCACCCGCTATTAGAAGATTTTAACAATAGAAAAGAATATAACTGGGCAGTCCAAAGTTTAAATAACGTCGAAAGGACATTCGGAGTGACACAACCCCGAATTGCTTTCATGGCCTTGATGGACGTTAAATCACGAAATCTCATTGGCAACAAATCATTTAAACGCGCAATCCAGTTTATTGAAAATTTTATATTTATTTATTCTGCATTGTTGAAAAAACAAGCAAATATATATGAGGCTCGATTTTCTACTTTTGCAATCAAACTTCGTAAAAGCACAAGCAAAAACGAGACAGAGCGAATTATCAATGATCATTTATTCGCTGCTTTTGAAGATAAAATACCCACCGAAGAGGCTTTCATATCGAGTTTTATAGCGTTGAAGTATTCGAAATCGCCGAGGCCAACAAACATGCTAACAAAATATGTTTTAAATAAGCTCAGTATCTCATTCACTAACGGGAGAGATCATTTTTGGGATGACGCTACTATAGAACATATCATCAATGAAAACCCCGATAACGAACATACACTACTAATCGGAAACTTAATTTGCCTTGAAAAGTCACTGAACGAGGAAGCAGACAATCGTAGATTTGACGAAAAACTAGCCATCTATCGAAACTCTAAATACGATGAAGTAATTAAACTTTGCGACGAGTACAGTCAATTTGATTCAGAAATTATTGAAAAGCGTTCCGTTGCACTTGGGGAATACTACTACAGGACGATTATCAAACCTGCCTTATTGCCATAGAGTCAGCCCCGTTGCTTAGCATCTGGTGGATTTGCAGGATAATGAGTTTGTCGACTGGACGGTCCCGGCATGATTATTTACCCCTGTTTATTTGAGGATCGGGGGTGTCGTCAACCGGGATCGGGCAGACGCTCGTGATTGCTAATCAGGGGCGTAACGCGGAGATACGATGCCTCTCGTACTGTGTACAGAATGGATATGTTTGCCTAAACATATCCACGAGAACAACCGTTTTGCCTCGAAGTCGCGAAGATCACAGAATCGGATGAATTCACTACCTAGCTTGGTATCGATGAGGGAAAGACTGATCACTGAAAATTCACTATTAACTCAGCCGGCGAGAAGATTGACTCCTTCTCATCACTACGTCAGATCTATACCGATCTCACGGACCAAGGCCAGGTGTTGCTATGGTTAATCAGCTACAGCAACACTCATTACACATCGCTTATGCGATAGGGATCAAGCTCGCGTGCGTAACCCGGCTAACAATTTGGCGGATCGCTGACTTGTATCTAGACAATGCGAAAACTAATCCACACGATGCGTTTATCATCACCCCCGCCCCACGCCATACTCTACGTACTTTTTAGATAAGGACGAGGCCGAGCTGGACTGCAAACTGGGTTCGATCGTTATCTGACCCTCTAGATCACGCAGACTGGTAACAGGATCCACGGCCTAATAATACAGATCCATCCCGGTTTTGAACCCGTGATCAGACCTCGCCTAGATCACCCGGCTTTCCACGTTGCACTTCAAGCCTGGCAGCGCCTGCCAATTTAATGAAATCCAATGGCTCCTCTTGGTGTTAAGCTCAAGAAACACGGAGTGAGGCGCCGGTAACCCTAGACCGATGAGATCATTGGACGCCCTTACTGCGCAGAATGTAAGGGTTACTACACGAATGCAACAGCCATCGTCATTCCACACTTATCGCGAACTTTAGCCGGGTTGTATCGCCAACGAACCAACATTCAGGCACAGATCGAAGCGTTAGTCACCGAGTGTCCTCTTTATCTACTGCTCACCTCGTTGTCTGGAATCAGGGTGAAACTACCGCCGTGATCATTGCCGAAGCTAGAAAGGAAAAGATTTCTGCTTCACAACCCATCTCACTGGGTTTACCAGAATCACTTTCCGGAATCGTCACTCAGAGAAGCTTGACTAGGTCCGGGACCACCTCACAGGCGGGTAACAAACGCTCCAAACAAACCACATAGACTTGCCAAAATAGATAGAGGAGCAGTAAAAACATCTTCTACTGTTTTGAGTGGCTATGCGACACCTGTGGTTCGTCCACAAAAAGCTCATCTCTATCATTCGTTTCTTAAGCTTCGCGTAGACTATCTAGACATCAATCAGCCAAAAACCTCACAAACTCTCACTCAATAATATTCGTTAAAAGGCACCAGCGCACTGACACCGTATAAATATATTAGTCTATACGCCTCTGTACTTTAGGCAACATCAAACACACTGTCACGCAATTCAGTTTCCCACGTATCCAGATACTCTTCTGGAAAGCAAAATACAAAAAATATTTTATAGATCGAGATTCTTATTCCACCATTTGTTATACAAGTCGCTTCTTCTAATCTTTAATATCTGGGTTTATTCTTTTGCAAAAATAATTAATTCCTGATAGTCAAAGTCGTCCATCATTGGCCCGCAGATGACTTCCAGAGTATTGAAATACTTTTCATCAATATGGTAGTCAACGAATTTTATCTTAGGATTATCATCTGAAAAATATTATCCAAAATTTTTCGCAAAAATTGCGATCCTCTTCCTGCATCAATTTTTGCAACTCAATGGGAATACATAAAATGTTATATCTCCACTCTTTGTGAAATTCCATTGATTATGTTTATAAGTACCTAATTTCGCAAAATCTAAATTAAAACCGCTTTCCGACTGATTAGTAATCTCAGAAAGCAATTTTGACTTATCACCAGTATATATAACTTTTGCGTTTTATCTTCTTGCTTTTATATCTTTATCATCGTCGACAAACAACGGCAATACAACAAATTCACTCTCAAAAATATATCGTGGAGGAGTAATAAAATGCTTTGCTGGTTCATTGTTATCTCCGACGCCTCGTCAGCTAATCGCATATTTTCTATATTATAAATAATTATTATTAAAAGGAAAACTTTCTAGTTTGATACAGACTCCACAACTTGAATCACCATACATTACCCATTGCGGAATACTGTTTTTTATTTTCCGGTCCAACTGCTTGAAAGAATAAATTTGCCTGAATAAGCACCTTCTCCCGTTAAAAATTCAGATTTATCATCCATGTACCTAAGCGAGGTAAAAGGCAAATTTTTATTCACAAGTATAAGTTTTAAGGTTTTTAAATCAGTATAGTGATATAAAAATGTATGTATCCGTCTACCCTTTTCAAGGCTATCTCCTCTTCTCTTTCTATCTGAACGATATTAAATTGTCTTCAATAGCAAAATTCAAAAATTTCAGGTTTTCTGTAATTTTTATATCTAACATTGTCTATCAAGTATATTATTTTTATTTCTTTAAAAAGAATATTATTTGAAAATTTCGCGTTTTCCTGAGAATCTGCTATTTTCTACTATTAGCGATTCGGCTAGTTTTTTCTAGTCACAGCCTGGTCTTAGTTCTGATACCGTCTTATCACCAAAAGTCGAAAACAACTGCAACCACTAACGGCACGGAAACGGTTTAAACAGCTAAGTCTATTTCTTTCTGCTTCCCCACTCAATAGTGCCGACGGCTTCGAGACGCAGTTGAGCATAACTTGTTCACGTCAGCAACCTCGTTAGTAATCCGGTTGAAGATCTTAGCCAGCACGTCGTCTGCACGCGGGTCCAGTTCGCCGTCATCGTATCTTCAGACGATAACGAGCGTAATACGATCGGATGACCATAAGTATGCGCGTCGTCCTAGACGCCAACCACACGAGCACCAACCAACAACGCAACCAGACACTGCCAGATCTCACGATCCATACCGGCTGCACTTGAGCTACTGATACGCAATCAGATCGACTGCCTCAGCGGTTTCGCCAAAGAGTAACGCTGTCCTTCAGGAGAGCCCTCAGAATCTCGTTGCCTCACGACAAGACAATAAAGGTAGACACCCAAGAATATCTACAGCGTGACTATCTACCGTGAACCTGCCGATAGCCTAGTAGTTGTCGACAAGTTCTTGTACCACACGCCCCATTTCCATGCCGCCACAAGGAATGGGATCCCGAAAACATAAAACGAGATAAGACCCAGCTGCCCACCAGAGTTGACAAGGATAAAAGTAAGTCCTGATATTCCGTACAGCACAACAGGAACGATACTCAACCGACGCACGCCCTTCGAAGCTACTTCTAAAGATAGTACTTGTTTACGGCGTAACTGATACCCATGAACCAAATAAGACACGAAGGCTACGAAGAACCACCCCACATAGTTATGTACAGGGACACCGAAGTACGAGCCTCCATCCAGCCACACCCACCATCCGTTTTCCACCGCAATTGGGTCGTAGTTTAAGTCAAAAGTGGTCACAACCAATGCACCTACAACCGCTCGCAAAACAATCAGGCCAGGCGTATGCCTGGTAGGAATTGGGGAACCATCAATCAACAGATTTGTTATTACCCATGCAATGTAAAGAAGCGTGACCCAACCGGAAAATACCGCAATAGGGATAACATCCAGTTTCGGACCCATCAGCGCAGTGAAATAGTATCTGCCAAAAATAAGACCGGTATGCACACCTATCTCTTCCAAGACATAGGCTATAGCTAAACCACTGCCGATCATGGCAAGTGCAGGCTTCCACCCCAACACTTTCACTGCATACCAAGTCATAAAAGCTAAAGTCACTACCGCCAACGCAGCCACAACAAGAGGCATAAGTCCGGATCCATCTCAAACAACATACTCGCTTCTGCCCTTCGTTAGATAAACGCTAACGGTGCCGGATAGAGAATATAGCGTATAAGGATCACGCATCGACGTCTTTGATAATGTTAGGATCAGGGTACAATAAGCGCGGATAATTTACACAGAACTATCTTCCCGATAAATGAAGGTCATTATGTTGAACAGTAAAGAGCTTTCGGAATACATCATGGATCAACTATCTGATCTTGGGTCTATCCGAAGTATCCCTATGATGGGCGGATATATCTTTTACTATAAAGAACGCATATTTGGCGGGATTTACAGTAAAGGTTTTATGGTAAAGATTACTGAGGCAAGCAAGAAGTATATGCCGGATAGCGAACCGGAACCTCCGTATACCGGGGCAAAACCGATGTTGCCTGTAACCATTCTGGATGATAGAAAAACGATGCAGAAGATGATTGAAGAAATGTATCCGGAATTGCCTGAAAGAAAAGTAAAGAAACCACGGTGATCGATTTTGCTTTCCGAGGCAAAACTCATGTTTGGCTAAATAGTATTTGCAAAATATCTATGTTCAACAAAGCGCAAAAAGACCGTAGCTGAGCTACGGTCTTTTTGCCATCGATTGTCAGCCACTTTGAAAAATTACTGAGATTATTCTTTTCAACATCGTTACCGAATTTCCCCAGTTGCTTATGTCAATAGGCTAAAAATCCCTATTTTAAGCCATTGCCGCGGGTTTCCCCTACTCCCACTCAATCGTGGCCGGCGGCTTCGAGGTGCAGTCGAGCATCACGCGGTTCACGTCAGCAACCTCGTTGGTGATGCGGTTGGAGATCTTGGCCAGCACGTCGTATGGTACGCGGGTCCAGTCCGCCGTCATCGCATCTTCAGACGAAACCGGGCGTAGTACGATCGGGTGACCGTAGGTACGGCCGTCGCCCTGCACACCAACAGAACGAACGTCAGCTAGCAAAACAACTGGGCACTGCCAAATCTCCCGATCCATACCAGCAGCACTGAGCTCTTTACGCACGATCGCATCCGCTGCTGCGCGCAACGTCTCCAAACGCTCGAAGGTCACATCGCCCACGATACGAATACCAAGGCCCGGACCTGGGAACGGCTGACGCCACACCAGCTCCTCAGACAAGCCCGACGTCAAAATTACTGGACTCAGAGTACCTTAAATAGGGTAAATACTGCATTAATCTCATATCGTGTTATTGTATGCTATATCATTTTATAAGATGTCAGATTGACAAATTCGGCATCCCAAAACCATTTTGGAAATACGGTTGAGCCAAATTTCAGATCAACGGAAGGCCTATAATATGTCATACACATTGGTTTACAGGTTTGAAGATCAAAACCGAGACGGACTCACGCTACCCGCTAGCTGCATAGTCCAGATTCACACATGGCACGCTATGAACCCTGACCACAACGGAAAGGTTCTATTTACAACTGGAAGTGGCCCAAAGCCGGACATACTTCAGCAGGTAGATCATATTATTCTGATGACCAAAGACGGTAAATATGCACTAAAAGCTGAAGTATATAAGTCTGGTAAACACTCTGATATCCAGAATCATCCAAAAGACTACAAGCAACCAAGCGTTTGGCCCGAAAATGACTATACCAATCCACAGGCTTGTTGGTACTGCTTGTCAGGAATTACTTCGGAATCCGTTATACAAATTGAACGAGGGGATTTCATCGACGAAAAGAACACTGACATCTTGGACCCTATCAGCAATCAGCAATCTTGGCGGCTAGTTAAAAATCCAGCCAACTGAATCTTCCGACCGGATGGAAATCTACTTTCGATAAGCTTCAGAGCGACTTACAAGTTAAACTATCGGACTACGGGAGTTTGGATTCAAATCAATACTGGATTCAAACTCCCGTAATACCTAGAAATCGATTTTTAGCCCTCGAATCTAGCCGGTATTTTATGTGAACAACTAGAGATTGACGTGTCTATGCCCATACGCGAAACTTCTGAAGTGCCCCAGGTTTTGTTTCGTTTAAGCAGATGGGCATAGCTTGGGTAGGTGCAAGAAATTTGATCAGGATGCGAAGGATCGCGTCGTCCGCTTGGTAGAAGAGCATATTTTGGCGGAAAATGTTTCCATGCCAGAGCCGTGTAAAATTGCGGCACCGAATTTAGGTATTTCGTGGCATACCGGTTGGTAATCGACGCACACAGCTCGCCCTGAAAGGGCACGTTGTCGAATGCATGCCGGAGGACTTGGAAGTCGAAAATGCGCGGCTACGTTAGTGGAAATCAGGAGCTTCGCGATACTAATGAGTTCAGATAAGCAGCGTCGGCTTTTTTCGCGTTGGAACTGGCCCCGAAACATTGGTAAATGATTCGGTTCATTGATGAGTATCGAAATCGTTTCTCTACTCAGTTCATCTGCACGACGTTAAACACTCACCGTGTTGGCGGTTTCATCACTGCTCCTGGCTATCGTCGATCAAAATCCCGTGGCGTTAGTGCTCGTAGCCTACGTGATGCTGCTGCCGATAGTGCATATCGTTGAGGTTCATGAAGGTAACTACAGTGTCTATGGGACTGGTTAAAATGTGGCACGCGTTGAACCGTGAGGGGAAAAGATATTGGTCGTGAGCAAACCGCTCGTTTGATGCGCCTTGCTGGAGTTAGTGGTAAAGGTAAGGGCCTCTCACCTGTGACAACTCGCAAACCTCAGGGGGTGAGATACTCGCCCGGGCTTGGTGCAACGTGAATGTCGAGCTCCTAGACCGAATCGGTTGTGGGTGGGGTGACATTACCTATGTCCGTACCCGTAAGGGGTTTTCTCTACACCGCTTTTGTGACCGATGTGTTCTCCCGACGGATTGTCGGGTGGACGCTGGTCGGTTCAATGCGAACGTAAAGCGTTGCCGTTGCAGGCGCTCAATCAGGCGATCGTATGTGCGAAGAAAACAACAGGGCTGATTCACCATTGCGACCACGGCTCGCAGTATGTGTCCATTGTTTAAAATGAGTGTCTTGCCGAGCATGGGATTACTTACCTCGACCAGGACGGTTGGCGATTCCTATGACAATGCTTTGGCTGAGAACGTCAACGGTTCATTTCAAGAATGAGCTGATTCATTCATAGGTGGTCGTGGGCGGGGCGTGGCTGGATGTTGAAATCGCGGGCGTTTGAATGGGTCTCGTGGCCGAACTTGTCACGGCCTGTCCAGAGCTTGGGCTACCGTACACCGGCTGAGGTTGAACAGGAGTTTTGGAACGGCAACACCGGACCACGAAAATAATAGAAATCAAGGCACGTGCCTAGGAACAAAACCCGGGACACTTCATATGGCCCATTGCCAAGCAACAACATGTGTCCCGTTATAGGCCACGAGTAAACACCATGAAGCGAAGTAGGTGCCATCGACCATGAGGGTTTGATATACCTCGCCAGTGGGTTGGGGATGTGGGACAGGGACATTCCAACACCATTGTTGGCTACGGCGTTGGGAACGAGTTATGGTGCGTTCTTTACGCGAACTATTACCCAGTATCGAGGTTGATGAAGCTTTTCATTTGAGCTTCTTTGGTCAGTCCTTGTCGGTGAGCTGTTGAAGACGCACCACAGGATTTACAGCGGTAACGTGTTTTACCCGCCGAGGTCTTACCATTCTTTTTCAGCTCACCACTGCATATATCACAACGTCGTTGGTAATGGGAGGAAGTCATGATTCTTATCTACCACAGATAAGAATCTACAACTTTCCCCTACTACATCAATGAAAAACCCCAACTCCAGACACACTTTCTGGCCTTTAACCCTGTGTTTAACTGAGGCGAAATACGAGGATAAGGAGGCTAGCCAGCGAATGATCGTTGGTTAGCCCGCTTAACTATGTTTGGGTGACACTACGAAGCGAGTGCGGTTAGAAGCCGACGAAACGGGTGGAACAGCAGGCTTTCCATAGGGATACTTGTGCACAACATATAGAAAGCACAAGAAGGGTTTTATTTAAAATTTCTCAGGACATACATGCCCACTAAAGACACCGTTATGTTTTTGGACGAAATATTAGACTGATGAGAGCATCCGTTATCAAAATATTTAAGACCAATTGTTCTTTGATTATGTTGCAACACCTAGCCCACTATAATAGACAGCTAGACGTAATGTGAGAAGCATTGCTCTGTAGATATCCACGAACTACGTTCTTACATCCCTAAAGTCGCAAGAAGATTCATTTATAAAGCTTTAGTTTCAAGGACTTTTACCAGGTCTGAAAAAGCTACTTACCAGAGCCTAAATTCTTTTCAATAAACTCCGCGCAAGCGTTGGTCAGAGGTTCACCAATCGCAGTCTTATAGTTAAACCCTAAGAGTTGCATCGCTTTCAATGTATCGACAGAGATGAGCGAGCTTATGCTTTCCAACCCGTCGATATTGCTATCGGGAGAGAATTGCGATAAAAGATTCAGGGCATGAGCAATAGTATTGTGTAGATGTTTAATGTCATCATCCGAAATAGTGTAACGTTCTAATTCAGCTTGATATGCTTGAGCGATTGCGATTGCTTGAGATCTATCCTGAATTAGTTCATTTATTATTTCTTCATAAGAATTGCACATCTCGTCAATGTTTTTCTTCAATCGATTTGCCGTAAATAGTGCGCTAATGCCTGATGCAGCTTTCTTGGCAGACAAAACAGCTAAATCTTTTGCTAACGATGCAACAACAGCATCCATGTATTTGACCCTTTCACTTTTCGTGAATGTACTTAGATAAGGGATTAAGATAACCACAGCCATATGCATACCTAATCTAGAGATAGATATTCTTGACTGTATGGCGCGGGTTTACTTGCCTTTCTTTTCCCTGTTATCTATTGTCAATAGTTGTTTGATTGTTGTCCAGTATTCTGGCTTAAAGGCTCGTAAGTATGTCTGCGGAATGAGCTCTGTCTGTCAGACAGTGAGTTCGTATTCTTGTCTGTAGTTTAGCTGTTACTGGAACCGCTAAACTACTCAACTTTGACGGCAAAGTACTGCATGGAATACTAAGCCCAGTAGAGGCTCCATAGCTAAAATTAGTGAATAGTACTGCTGACATATGGGCATGAATGAGCCAGCATTAATTCTCTTCAAATCCTGCCGAGCGGAATTTCAAAACCTGTGTGTTCTCGTTAATAACTCTGACCTCTGATTCTGTAAACCCTTCAAGTTTCTGAGCTTGAATATCAAGGGTAATTTGGAGTTCTACTCCTGTTCCAGCGATGCGGCTTATCACCTCGTCCACGATTCTTCCAAATGAGCGGGAATAACGATCAGGATCTAATTCAACTGAACCGAAGAAACGTGTAGCGCGTAATGAATAACTTTCCTTTTCTGCACCGTTATCTCCATCTTTAAGATCGTCCGCATTCACGTCAAATCTAGTCGTCAGATCATTGCCGTCGATTACGGTGAAGTCATCTACCACATCTCCATTGTCTACCTCCACAATTCGATCTTTCTCAAGTTGCTCTCGAGCTTTTTGGAGGTGCACGAGCATGACGGTATCGCTAATTTGAATGTTGCATCCCGGGTTAGGAGGAATGACTAGCCCTTGATAGCGTTCAGTTTCTGAATTCTTCCCAACTGCGATTGCAAATAGTTCTTCTTCTAAGAGCACATTATTCAGGGCATCTTCAATCGCAGTTTCGAGTACCTTTCTGCACACTAGGCGTGGCATATAGATGTAGTTTGTAAAGTTGCTCCATAGCTGCCCAACTGTAATCTCTCCAGACTTCTCCCATAGTTCTCGAAGGTCGTTATTCAGTATAGATCCTAAAATAGCGGCACCTAGTACTGTAATAAGTTGCTCATCACGCTTGAGCTTTTCACTAACTCTTTCTGCCAAAGAGAACGATTCTGACCCAGAAACCTTTTCAACAGCTAACGTAAATGGTTGTGTTGGATCAAGTTGCTGCGGATAAATAACCCACATATAGACATCTGGAATTTTCGATGTGACTGCCTGATCAAATTTTCCAACAGAAGCCTCAGCTTGACGGCGTTGCTGTAACGATAGATTAAGACTATCGCCAGATTCCAAAACTTTTTTCCATCCAAGATAAGTTCTCACATTTGCTTCAAGAGTTTCTAATCTATTTTTATCTGGAGCAAGGAAGATGAGCGAGTTACGATGGATACGCTGGCTTGATCCTTTGCTTTCAACAGCATGTTGAACCCACGTTAGAGTTTCGGATTCTTTTCTATCGTGTTTTGCTTGGGAGATTCGCGGAGGTAAGATCACCATACGTGTCTCTTCCAAATCTGGAATATCTGCATCAGATACTGGCGCAACATGTACGCGGTCAAAACTACCACGCTTTTTCTGCTCACTTTGAAGCCGACGGGTGATCTCATTCCAAACTGTTTCAATATCCTCACGGAGCCGTTCGGCATAATCGTTTGCTGTTTTGGTAACAGATGGTTGGGTATCAAACCAGTAATGGCCTTGTTCTTCATAGAAGTATGTTGAACGTTGCCCAAGAAGCTCAACAGCGTTAGCAAAACTGTCTAGAGCATCTCCCGGTATTGCCGCTCCGAGCCAAACATATTGTTTATCTAAACCTTTGCGAGTACTTTTAGCGCGCGGTGCAGCTCCGAAAAATATTGTCCGTGCGATACGCCGGGTGACAATGCGCTTTCCGAGATCTGTCCGTCCGGCATCGATTTCTAACGCGGTAGCCCCTTTACCTTCGATATCAGAATCGATAATTGGCTTCCAGCGATCTTCTAGATATTGAGTTAAGTCCGTGTTAACGCTCGTTGTACCAAGGGGAACCGTACCTGGCATAATCAGTGGCGATGAATCATTGGCTGCCCACAATTCGTTAACTATTGAAGACACTAGTTTAAGAACCCCTCGAGTTCTTTGAAAGCGTTCTAGTGTTGACCAATCTTCGTAGAGCCTATCTAAAAGTTCTGGGTGTAGTGGATAAGAAGCCCGGATACGCTTTTCATAGTCGTCACTCATCGAAGTTGCTTCGCGTGGGAAATGCGCAGACTCTTTCCGATACATCTCTACATAGCTTCGTGCAACTGCGCCGATTGTTGTTATCCCTTGAGCATCCGGATCTTGGAATAATCTACGACGCACAATTTCAAAGGATTCATCTTTACTTGAAGGCCGCCACTGATCTGCCACTCGACGGATAACATTTTGGAGTCTGTCAAGGGCAAGCTGACCATTCCTGCCTCCAATTTCGATATCGCTTCCAGATCCGGTTCCTGTAGCGTCCGACGCCGGAATAGAAACTACGAGCATAACGCCCGGCACAGATCTGGCTATCTCAGTCAAAGATTGCGCAAAAGTGAATTGAGTTTCAAAGGATCCTGCCGGTAATTCTTTATCGGTAACGAGTTGGCGTGCATAAGCAACCCACTCGTCAATAAGGATAAGCGCGGGTGAAAAACGTGTAAGTAGCGTACGCAAGGCTTCACCAGGATTCGTCCCGGCCCGGTCGTCTTCGGCAATGACATCGTATGCCTCACGCCCGCCTAGTTGCCATGCTAATTCACCCCACAGGGTATGAACTTCAGTCCCGTCTTCCTTGATAATAGGCGACCCAGGTTTGAGATAGGTGCCGACAAGAGCTACCCTGCGCACATTTAGGGAAGAAAGATCGGGATTATTATTTGTCGCAATAAGCTCTTGGACTTCCTCCGGGAATTCCTGCGTAGCAGTTCCGCCAAAGAGATGATAGAGGGCAAGCATGGAGTGGGTTTTGCCGCCACCGAAGTTCGTCTGCAAGTTGACGACTGGACTCGCACTAGTTTCTCCGTTCAATCGGCGGAGTGCACGGGAGAGAAGATCGCGTAGCCCTTCTGTGAGGTAAGTACGGTTGAAGAATTCAACCGGGTCACGATACTCTGGACTCGAAATTTGCCCACTATGCACAAGATGAAGATCAGCCGCAAATTCTGCTGCAGTAAAATCACCCCTGGCAACATCCTCGTGTGGTTGCACTATTTCACGCCAAGACGGAAGATGTGAGCCTATCCGAATTGTCTCTTGATTCTTACGTACTTTTTGGCGTTTCTGCTCTTCGAATACCGAACGTTGCAGATCTCTATGGATCTTTTGTACATCATCAGCCGAATCAGGAGAATCGACGGCTCGAAGTAGACGCTCTATTGTGTCAAGTGCCCGCAAGGTATCGTCTGATGAGAATCTTTCGATATGAGCCCACGAGTTCCGAGTTTCACGCAATTCTGCAGCAAATCCTTGTTGGGCACGAGACAAAATATCTTTGAACTCGTAACCTTTTTCAGTGATTGCGCGTAACTGCACGTACACATCTTCTTTAGTCAAGATACGTGGTGAAGAATTATGTCTATGGGCATCTTCTTCCGCCATTTTCATAGGCCAGTCCGAAGTCTCATAGTATTGCGTCATGACAGTATCAACCACATCAATAAGACCTTCGGATAGCAGATCGAATGCTTTACCCACTCGCTCTCGGTTGTTGCTCGCCATTTTCATCCCTCATATTCCTCAAGTACATAACATCTTCGTTTAAGTACTAATCATCCTTTTAAAAACTGTAGCTTAATGCTTCAGCTCTTGTCTTCACCCAAATCTAAAGCTCCTTGATATTCCGTTTCCGCAACTAGAACATAGCTACTAACTTGCGTGTTTATATCACTCCATGCACTAACTAATCCATTAAACAGGAGCGCATCCTTCGTATCGTTTTTCTTCTCAGCTTCATGAAAGAGGAGAAATCCTAGTTCTTTAACTGCATCGGTGTTAATGCGCTGCTGCACATAAGCGAGTAGTTCAGCAACTTTATCAAGACCGTTCTTTTCCATAATGGCAGCTAGCCGAACTGTAGCTTCCCAAACACTGACTCGTTGATCCATAAGAATGTTCCATTCGCCGTCTAACTGAGATGGAGAAAGCAGCCGGGCTTTTCCTCCTTTCGCTTCGAAGATTCCACCACGTTCGAGAGCTCCAATTGAGGTATCTGATGAGCGCGCAAGTTGATCAGCAATACCTGAGTCTCCTTGTTTCCACCCGTACTGGCGATACCATTTCACCGCAAAGCGAGTATCTGGATCAAAGTCAGTTTCCTGTTCACCAAGAACATCGTCCAAGGTCGAATTAATGAGCATAAGTGCGTCTTTAACACTCATATCTCGCCCATCCGCCTCCCGCACTCGCGCATAGCGTGAGAATACTGAGATACCTGGCCCTATCGCTGCTTGAGCAAGATCGACTGGCGCAATTGTTCCCTGCATAAGAGTACGCAAAGCTTCTGGCAGTTCAGATTTCAATGCCGCAATAAACGTACGTCGTGTGATGGTTGCTGCATTCTCTGGCCGCGGGCGACAGGCAAGCACAATTGAAGAAGCCAGTGCATTAGTTCCTTGCGATAACATTCGGTTGGATAATTCACTACGCATTGGCCACGTAGCCGTAATTTCCCATCCTGCCTCAATGAGACCACTTAATAAGGTGTACCACCCGGTGGAAGTAGATCCATCAGCTTTTCCATCTTGCTGCTTATAAGCGTAGTAGACTGTCATCGGCACATCTGTAATAGCCCCTTGACGTGCCCGCTCAAAAACTGCATTAAAACCGCTGACGAAGAACTGTGCCGCGCCTTCTTTCCCATTATGTCGATAGGGATTTGCAACAAGTTCATCCGTTTTAGGCGTAAGCATCGTTCCAACAATACTCGGATGGATATCCGCTAAAGATCGCCGTAACCAGACGTAGAAAAAGTCAGACAAATCTGCATAGCCAATATTGTCGTAGTAAGGCGGGTCAGTAGAAATCACCAGGTTGGAGTAATTACGACTTGTGGCACTAATCTGTTCTGCTCTACCTTGCGAAACAGCCGGTGTATGCGCGAGAGCTTTCGCCACCCATTCGATCTGCCCTAAGAAATTTCCTGAGGAGGATGAGAAGGGATTAACTTCTGCATAGTCCCACACCATGGGAATAGCTTGCCGAGCGAAAACGTTTCGCACACTCTCTCTACTCGAATCCCAACTGCATAAGCTTGAAGATCGATCTGCTAGCCGGCTAACTCCAAGCGCTAGATATGTTGTGACCGCATCCGCATATGCCTGTGCTCCATGTCCGCCATTTTCTAAGCGATCGCCTTCCGGCAAGCCGGCCGCGAGCGCATCGGCGAGTACTCGTTCTCGTGCTTCACCCACCAAATCGCTTAAAGTCGTCATCGCGACTAACTGTCGATTAGTGAATAAGTCTCCCCATCGAGTCATTCCGTATCGGTAAACATTTATTCGTCCTGGCCAATCAAATATCTCTGAATCTGGGACAATGTCTGGAGATTTTATCTGAGGTATTTTAGAATGAAAATCCGTTGGCGTTATATAAATCCGTCCACGACTAGTATCAGCTACTACAGCCACGAGCTTCGCCCCTAAACGGCCACTTCTCGCTTCTGATCGAATGTAATCAAACCCAATTGGCGTACCATCACTCACAGATACTGCACCTTGCCGATTAACTGTCCCATCTTCATCGCCCGTTGGACCATTCGCGTCATGCACAACCTCATAGCGCATCTGGCCGTTCTCTACGCTGGCTCGAATCCAGGCTTCTTTCCCTTTCTTTTTGCTCAACCACCACGAATTTACCAAGGGAACCTCAATAGGATTTGCCGGGTTTGGATTTATCACTGTGCGCGCCCATTTCCAGGCAATCACTGTGTGCAGTTCGCCATCAGGACCGCTTACTTGAGGATAGAGATGCCCGATTCGCCGATATGCCTCATCACGCATCCATTGTCCGTAATAGAGCACATCTTCCGAGAGTCCTTCAGCTCGTAAATATATCGGCTGATCCAAACTACCGGGATGGATAGGTGCTTTTCCAGAGAATTTTGAAGGTATCTCTATCAAAGATTTATTCAGCAATACCGCGAGCGGATTGAGATCGCTCGCATAAGACTCAAGGCCAAAGCGTTGAGCTTCCAATGGAATAGAGCCTCCACCAGCAAAAGGATCGAGAACTGAAGGTAATTTCCCACCATTACTTTTACGAATTTCTTCCTGCGCTTGAGCGAAGAGAGCTTCATCGTTGCTGTTTTCCCAGATCACTAAACGCTCTATTAGCTTATGTAAGCGGGCTCGTTCAGCATCTTGTTCCTCAACCGTGGGGAACTCTTCGGGACGTGCGACAGGATCATCAACAAGTTGGGCAAACAAGACTGCACGCGCAGTTGCTAACGGCTTTCTAGACCAATAAAGATGAAGTGTTGAGGGATTTCCGTGTCGTATCGATTTTTCACGTTTCGAAGCGGCATTAATAGCTTCCAAAGGTAGCGAAGTTTCGATTAACTTCTTTTTATGCGTACTCACTAGACCACTTTCACCTAATATCAATAAATGCTGTAGCAGTATTGCCTTCAGCGAGGATCATTCCCTCGCTCCCAATAATCACACCACAATTCATTATAGGAACGAGTTGTTACTGATGGCACGAGATGAGAAAAAGCGTCACACACGTAACGTACTCTATCGCTATCTGGACAACTAGTTGACACTTCAACAAGCGCAAGACGATGTCGGCCTTCTTGTGTTTGCGCAAATGTGATCTCATTCGTCGTAATCGTAAATGTGTCCGAACCTTCAATTCTGCCTTTCACTTCAATATAATAAACATATCCCTGCGCATCCACTGACCGAATATCGTAGCCGGGATTGTTACGTGGCATTTCCATTGGTTCGCGCCCCAAAGCCCGCTCAACCGCCAATACCGCCTCCACAGCTCTACGCTCCACTTCGGCTGTGTTATTCGCAAACAATTGAGATTCTGCTTTTCCGGTGCAAACTAACTTACTCGGAAGAACTAAAACCGTGCTCCGTGTCACTGTCGGTAATGCAACAAGTTCTGTGGCCTTAGCTAATTGAATTTTTCTCTCCGCCAGCCGCTTTTCCAGATTATGAACCTTGGCAAGCGCCGCGTCAGCCCGTATACGTCCGATATTTCCTTCGCGTTCTCGAGCTTCGAGTTCATTACGTTTACTATCCCAATGATTAATTTCAGCAAGTAACCGCTCTTCTACCTGCCGAGAAACTCTCTGCGTTTCAACTTCTAGACGTGCTTTGAGTTCTTCCATTCTAGGTTTGAGACCTTCATAATACGCACGAGCGCGAATCTCTTTTTCGTGATTTTCACTTACCCATTTACTGGTAATAATTTCTGCAATCATGCTGTTCTCAGCGTCTTCTGGTCGATCATAATCAAGATAAGGAGGAGCTTCTAACATCGCCACATGCCCATCTTGACTTAACAATGCATAATTAAAATGACGTGACACAACATCAGCGGGTACGAAATTATTCGCAATACGCTGTTCCAAACTATACATCAGCATTGGTAAATCGCCTTGTTCTGCACTGCGATCAATAAGTACTGTGCCTTGCTTTAACGACTCCCCAAGATCCTCAATAGTCGCTTCTATAACTGAGTGTAACAATGGGTGTCCCGGCGCTATCATAGACGCATCTAAAAGACCATCTACCCGCATTCGTGACCGATCAAATGTTACACGTTCATAATGTTCTGGTATTGGCGCCCATCTATCTAACCGCCGTGCAATTCTGCTCAGCCGTTGCGGGATAAACATTATTTCATACCTGCCAGACTCTCGTTGAGATATCCTCCCTCCCAGACGTTGAAAAGCTGGTAGGAAAAACGCCGCAATGTATCCGGGTTGTAGTCGACGCTCACGTGCCTTTTCCATCTGCGCACGAACAGATTCGAGATCAAAATCAGCAAACATTTCCTGATGGAGCGCACGTTCAGCACGTAGTTCATCTAGTCCCTGAGACACCCCTTCATCAATAATATGGTGAAGCTTCGCTTTAACCTGCGGCTGATCTCCGTAACGAATCGCTTCAATTAACAAATCTCGCAGTGACTTTTCTTGGAACGCATCGCCTTCGCCGAGAACATTAAACAAGCTTCCGTTATAAGCAATCGACATTTGTTTAATTTTATCTAAAAGGCGAGCAAAAACATCACCCTCACGCGTATCGCGCGCAACCATATTCCATAAATGGCATACCTCACGCTGCCCAATGCGATGAATACGCCCGAAACGTTGCTCGATCCTGTTCGGATTCCATGGTAGATCGTAATTTACCATTAAATGTGCACGTTGCAGATTTAGACCTTCACCTGCAGCATCTGTTGCCAAAAGAACAACAGCATGACGATTATGGGTAAAACGCTCTTGTGCTAATTTACGTTCTTCACGGCGAGTACCACCATGGATAGTAATCACCGAATCCTCGCGGCCAAACTGCGCAGCTATCTTTGAATGTAAATAATCTAGAGTGTCTCGATGTTCGGTGAAGATAATGATTTTTCGAGTTTCACCAGAAATCTTACGCTCCAAAAGTTTCTCATCGAGAATGGCCCGCAGTCTCACCCACTTTTTATCATCATCTTTATAACGTACTCGACGCGCTAATAGAATTAGATTTTCTAGAGTAGCAATTTCAGCACGCAATTCTGGAATAGTTCTAGCAGCCGTTGCTAGATCAACAACTTGTTCTATTTGCTCTTCAAATGCGGCTCGTTCTTCTTCCGTCGTCTCTTCATCGAATGTTTCGAAATCTTCTACTGAAAAGTCCTGAAGTGATGCATCAACAAAATCGAAATTGCGAGAATCCTCTTGTTCCGTTCCTGTATTTTCCAATTCTTCTCCGGCGCTATATGTAAAGTTACGCATCTCAGTAAGCTTTGCCGAAAGCCGTTGTTGACGCCGTTCTAACGACCGTAAAATGGCTGCCGGACTTGAAGCTAAACGCCGTTGCAATACTGTTAAAGCAAAGCCCACGTTATTACTGCGTTTCTTATCACCACCTTGTGCGATTTGATCAGCCCGCCCCATTTCAGTACGAACATAGTCAGTAACCTGTTCATATAAGTCACGCTCATCCGCACTTAGCTCATATTCAACCGTGTATGCTTTACGCTCCGGAAAAAGCGGTTTACCCTCGAACGTCAAGAGGTCTTCCTTGACCATCCTACGCATTATTCCACTCGTGTCAGTGCGGTGAACTCCTTCCCGATACTTACCTTCAAAACGATCACGATCCAGCAAAGACATAAATAGCTGGAAGTCTTCTTCTTTACCTGCATGTGGAGTCGCAGTCATTAATAAGTAATTATGAGCGGTTTCGGAAAGTAGGCGCCCCAAAGCGAAACGTTTTGTCTCCTTGACTTCGCCTTCCCAAGATGAATAATGCGCCGACATACGATGCGCCTCATCAACAATCGCGACATCCCACTCAACATCACGAAGTTGTTCCATGATATCTTCATTCCGGGAAAGCTGATCCATGCGCGCTATCAGGAATGGATGTTCAGCAAAAACATTGTGTCCCACGGAGTCGTCAATCATCTGCCGACTGAAAACTTCGAACCGTAAATCAAATTTCTGTGCGAGCTCTTCGCGCCACTGTTCAACTAAAGCGCCCGGCGCAACAATAATCGCACGATCACAATCTGAACGTAGAATGAGTTCTTTCAGATATAAGCCTGCCATGATAGTCTTGCCAGCGCCTGGATCGTCAGCCAATAAGAACCGCAACGGAATACGTGGAATTAGTTCCTCATATACTGCACGAATCTGGTGTGGTAAGGGTTCCACATCGGAGCTGCTGACGGCAGCCATTGGATCGTACGTCGCAGCATATTTGATTCTCAGTGCTTCTGCAGCTAGTCGAAATTCATCCGGATCTGCATTAAAATCAGGAGCGTCTTCAGCGCCCCTCACATGAGAAAAGTTCTGCACATCTGCCGCAGTAAGGGACCGCTCTCCGGTGCGTCCATCATCATAGCGATACGTTACTTCTACCAAGTCATCATCTATCCGGTCAACACGTATAAGAGTGACATTTTCTCCGGGGACAAGACCATGAATACGTTGATTTACCTGCAACGCTGCCAACATCAGTTCAGACTCCACCACGGGCTCCCTTCTTTCGCATCTTATATCACTGAATCCATACTCGTACAAGGACTGCGAACTAACAGCATTACCACTTCAGGTCCTTTTCGATTAACGCATCTACCATTGGTCGGGCAATATCGTCTCCAACCACATTCTTTACCATTTTAGTTAATTCTTGGAGTTCCCAATCGATGACTACGCCAGTCTTAGTTGTGCTTCTTATTCTTTTCGATAAGAATTCCACTAACTGCTCTCCATAGCTATTAAGAGCTTGGTTCGGAATATTTAGAAAGCTACTCATCTCAGAAAAACCAATGTTACGCACGCCGAAAAGCGCAATCGCTTTCGGAATAAACCTTCCAACGAACGGAACAGCATCTGCCCAGCAAGAAAGTTCGGCTAGTGAAGCATTCCGAGGCATACCGGCAAGCCTGCGCCGGACATGTTCACCGAGCCACTGTTGCCAGATCTCTACACCATCGACATCTTCTCTCGCGAGGAAATGGATTACTGCTTGTGCAAATTGATTTGCATATTGCCCATTGGAAGCGAAAATTGTTCTATCAAGCAGCCCTCTACGTTCATCATCCGTAATACCCGCGTAGGATACAACCGCGACAACGAGCTCTAAAAATGTATTTCGGATCATTTCTTCAGGTAATTCCCCAAGACGATCCAACTCAGTAACCATAGTATCAAATAGACCAGCTTCCAGAAGACTATCGTTCCATCTTGCATTATGCAAAAACGGATACCACGCATACGCATGTCGCTCGGCATCATCAAAAAGCGGTAACACATGATCGGTTGTAAAACCTTTATCCGCACCATACAGGAAGTACAATTGCTGAGCGATTGCCGGCTGGGTAGCATCCAACGCATCAGAACTGGCATTTAAAAATGCAACAAGCGCATCCAACTCTTCATCGTTAAGGCCAAACCAAGAATCTCGCTCGCTACGCCAACGACGATCAACTTCGCTGATCCAATACTGCGCCAAAAATCCTGGCCATGAATTCAAATATAGCGGTGCGAAAGTCAAGGCGCTTACACTATCTTTGTACGAATAGGTGAATTCGGTGCTGTGTTCATCCCACAACGCTCGAGCTAACTTTCGCATTACGGCTAGCGTCGCTGATTCCGTCGCGTCAATCCATTGTAGAATCTGTTGGCGAAGGAAATATCCGATCATATGTGCATAATCTTTATCGACTACGAGTGAGTTTAAATGCTCAATCGCATCATCCACACTATTGCCAAGATCAGACTCGCTCCATCCTTCAATAATCGCGTTATAGAGCTCTTTTTGCGGTTCGGCAATATCCGTACGCTCACCTAACTTATCCCACAAAGTTATTGCAAGATCTGGGCGTTGCTGAGCAAGCTTTTTAACAAGTAATATTGCATCTTCCCACCTGGGACTATTTAAGCTAAATGGGGAATAATCATACGCAACAAGATTTTCTACTGCATTTTGAGCGTTTTCCTCAACTTTACCTATAAACTCATCAATACTAAAAGGTAATTTTTCAGTACGAACTCCACTCTCCATCCACATGTCCAAGTCAGGATGCTCACGGACAGCAAAATTTGAATTCGCCACCTGAATAGCGTCAAATTCAGCAATCACTTCAGACCACTTAGGATCACTTTGTTTTAACCACGCAAGTAAATTGTACTTTGCATATGCTGCTTTTCGATCATAATCATCACGCTCTTCTGGATAATCCGGCCCAAGTAAAACAGCCTCGAGAACCTTCTGCTTTTGTACTAACGAGGCTGACGGAACTGATTCTCGAAGTAACTGATATATCTCATGTTTAAAAGCAGATACATATAGCCCAGTTCGATCGAGTAGCCAAGTAATCTTCTGATCCGAGTTGCGTTCTTGATCAATCGTTATCAGATGTAAGGCTAGCCGACGCATAAGAGGATATTCAAAATTCCACCAACGGTCAGGTAGGTTCTGCCATTGAAGTAGCGTCTTAACCCCATAGTCTCGAAGTCCATCAATGATTGCATCGACTGGTTTTCGCCGGCTATCTTGAGGATGCGGTTCAATCGCTGATCGGTGAAAACTTAGTGGATCAAACAATCTATCCCCATAGTAAACAGCGAGTAGTTCGTATGCTTCTAAAAGTGCTCCCTCTAGGAGTCCACCAAGCGCCTTATCTCCCGGAGCAGCTACACTGACTGCCAACTTCACTTGCTCAGTTAGTTCAGATTCTTCCAAAAGCCAAGATACGCTTGCATTGGGTAATTTTATTTCCTGCTCTGCAATATCGTTGCCAGTTAATTGTTCACTGATAAAGTCTACTTCCAATTTCAGGAAAGGCCGAAGAATTGTTCTCAGTAAGGGCAACACACACACCTCGGAGTTGGAAGCATCTGCATATAAGAAATCTAATGAATCTCGCTGTATCGACTGCCCATAAATTGAGGTAGCTAAAAGTGTTTTCCATAATTTGCTTGAAGCGTTATCTTCCTCTTGTAATCGATATGCCCCAATACACATCTCTCGATATAAAATTGAACTCATCTTTTGTCCAAAACGTTGAACAGTCTGTAATGCGAAGCCGTTTAAAGTCGGCGATTCAATAAAAATATCAACAAACCATTGAGCTAGATAATACGATTCATTCGTACTAGCATTCGAGGAAAATAGAGCTTTAAACTCGGGGATTTCTTCAACCCATCTCAGCCACTCAACTTTCTGCGAATCTAACAATGATCTAGTTGCTTCGTGAAAATCCTTAGTACCCGTTTCAGTTTGGAGCTGTTTACGAATATAATCTCGATCATCTGGTGACATTTCTATTCCACCAACAACGATTTCTCTAACTCGAGCACGATGTTCAGCTCTACCGAGTCTGACGCGATCAGCCCATGTTTTCAGTGCCCTAACTAGTACTGAATGATCCTTATCAATAACTGGATACACAATCGGCTCAACGCCTAAATAATTCCACTTTTCATCCAAAAGATTACGCGCATTTTCGCCGGAAGGACGACTTGTAAAAATATATCTCTTTGAGGTATTGCCAGTGTTTCCCTTGCTATCTGACGGTAGCCCCCGCGCTAGATATTGCATAATAGTATCGTCATGACTATAGCCAATAAAAACGACCGTAAATCGATTAAACATCGAGGTAAGAAAACGAGTGGCCCATGCATCAGTAAGATATGCATGTCCGAAATCTTGATCAGTTAAAACCATTTCTTCTTTTCGGCGCTTCACCGATCCATGCAGATGCACTAGACCCGTAAAATCATGTCCCAAGGGAAGCGCCGGAGAATACCACATATCAGGAATCGTAATTCCTTGACTACGTGCCGCTTCAGAGAGATGATTATCGTAATTTGTTGTTACTACACGAAACTTTTCCCCACTATTAGCTAAATCAACTATTGTAGCATGAAGTGAATTGGGTCTCGACGTCGAATCCGAAATTATTTCGCGCGTGTGTTGATGCGCATCAAAATCTTGAGATTCCAGTTTCCCAATAAAATAATCTAGGGGCTCATCTTCTTTAGGCTCAGAATGCGATGCACGTTGCGCAAGTTGCATGGCAAGTTGCTGAAACGTAGGAAGCCTCGAAGGGCTATCGAGTGATGCACCAGCGCCAACAAAGAAAACCAATTCACCTTTTGCATGCGCATCTAAAATTGCATCGGGTAGTTCAACCTCACCGGTTATCCACACTCAGATACCCTTTCTGTGTTTATGCATACGGCAGGACATGTTCGCGCATCTCAGCTTCATGAATCGAACTAGTTTTGCTTCCTATCAAATCGAATACCCTTAGTTTCTTTCAGCTCTGACGACGCCGACACTGCAATTTCTTCTAGCGTAGCAGACATGCCGACACCTGTAGAAAGTTTCCGCATCGAAGTGCTCTGAGTTCTATTCCTGGGTACTTTCGTTGGTTTCTATAATTTCTTGGGCAGGGTTGTTTTTCCAAAATTCTGACCAAACTGCAGCGAGTGTGCGCTAACCCAGACATTGGTGAAGCCGGGTTTCATTCCAACAGTTCACCCACTCGAACGTCACGATTTCCAAGCCAACAACCTTGCTCCACGTACGAGTATGGATTAACTCATTTTGTAAGAACCATTGACGTTCTCAGCTAAAGCATTGCCATAGGACTCATTCACCGTCCCGATAGAAGATTGCGCTCTCATGCTCGGACAGAGGATCGTTGTCGACAATGCTCACATACTACGAGCCGTGGTTGGAATGATGAATCAGACCCGTTGTTTGCTTTGCACACACAATTGCCTGATTAAGCGCCTGCAGTGCCTCAGCACGCATCGAATCGGACGACACCTAACCGACTATCCTCCGGGAGAACACATCGACAACGAAAACGGCGTAGACAAACCCTTTCTTGGTTCACATAAAAGTAATGTCTACCACCTACACCTCAGCCCGGCCCGGGCACTTTTAATTCACGATTAACTAGGTCAGGTCTCAGATCCGAATCCTTCGGCTTGCGAGTAGCCAACGGCATCCTGCGCCTTGCCGCTCAGGCCAGCTAAGCCGATCAAGCGAGCAGTCTCACTCACGTCCAATACCCCTACCTTCTGGGCGCAGGACATGCCGCTTTCTTCACCCGTAGACATCATTAGTTTTTATTCTGGACCACACCGATACGTTCAAGAAGAGCGATGTCACGAAGGCGTCGCGAACTCAGCCCGCGGGCCTTGGATTGCCGATAACGACGTGAGTTAATGAAACCACCAATACGATAAGCTTTCAACGTGGTGCAAATGAATTCGACTGAGAAGCGATCACGATATCCGTCTATAAACGTGATCATTTCGAACACCCACGAGTCGAGTTCCGAGGCGAAAAAGCCGACGCAGCTTATCTGAACTTGTTCGTGTCACGAAGCTCTTGAACTTCCCGGTGCAGCCGAGCCTTTTTACCCGATCAGGTTTTATCTCGATACACACGACCTGGCCCATCTTATGGGCTTCTTTCACCCACTGCCGAGCAATGTGCGGAACAATGGAAACAGGAAAACACGGTCAACACTTAAGCCGAGTGTCCCTAAAAACTAAGCCACTCCAAGGGCCCTTAACTTCCTGATCACATTTCATACGGCTTTCCAAAATTCCCGTCCATTCAAACGGAAGAAACCCCGGGGTGCTACGAGCGGGAATCAAAAAACAACACTCAATTCATCTGGACCTAAAAACTTAGAACACTCCAGCACGGAAAGCCGAATGGTAGAATATTGCACATAAAGAATGTTATTCACATAAAAGCGGCTAGTTGAAGTCTTTAACATATGAGCCTCACGGAGACAAAACAATGAAAATTAAGATTGATTTCTTCTCGAAAAATATAGTAGAAGCTATCGGAGCAGGCATTTATCAAGTAAGTGTACTCAAACCTAATGGCAAACTCGGAGTATTATATATCGGTGAATCTGTTTTTACATTAGTGCGTTGCGCCACCCATTTGTATGGGCTAAAAAAGAACCCAGCCTATTTTGGTTTCACGGCTGACACGATAGAAGATAGTCAGATAACGTTAAAATTTGAGTTACTGGAAAAAATAAGCGACGAGGCTAAACGAAAGGCTCGCGAAAAGGAAATTATTAAAGCGACAGACAACATTATATGCCAAAGTCAGGTAAGCGATCGAATGAAGAGCATTGACGAAAAGGTCGAAGCTCTTACAAATTTTCTGAATAGCTAATATAAGGAGCTAACTGGCCTAGTAAAATCAGTTAGCTCCTTATATGAATAATGATCTTTCACTACGTCATAGTAGTGGAAGTCAGGCGCAGAATCGGTTCCAGAATCTGATCGGAAAACGATTTACTAACAGCTCTACTCCCACTCAATCGTGGCCGGCGGCTTCGAGGTGCAGTCGAGCATCACGCGGTTAACATCAGCAACCTCGTTGGTGATGCGGTTGGAGATCTTGGCCAGCACGTCGTATGGCACGCGGGTCCAGTCCGCCGTCATCGCATCTTCGGATGATACTGGGCGCAGCACGATCGGGTGACCGTAGGTACGGCCGTCACCCTGCACGCCAACGGAACGAACGTCAGCTAGCAATACAACTGGGCACTGCCAAATCTCCCGATCCATACCAGCAGCGCTGAGCTCTTCACGCACAATCGCGTCCGCTGCCCGCAGAGTCTCCAAACGCTCAAACGTCACATCGCCAACGATACGAATACCAAGGCCCGGGCCCGGGAACGGCTGACGCCACACAAGCTTCTCGGACAAGCCGAGCTCCAAACCAATCGCGCGCACCTCGTCCTTAAACAAGTCACGCAACGGCTCTACCAACGAAAACTCGATATCTTCTGGCAGACCGCCAACATTGTGGTGGGACTTAATATTCGCAGTACCGTCTCCACCGCCAGACTCAACAACGTCTGGATACAAGGTTCCTTGAACCAAAAACGCGAACTCCACGCCTTCCGGTGCTTCTTCCATCAACTTGATCTGCGCAGCCTCAAAAGACCGAATGAATTCGCGACCAATAATCTTGCGCTTTTCTTCTGGATCACGCACACCCGCGAGCGCGTTCAAGAACCGCTCCGACTCATCCACAGCCACGATCTTCATGCCGCGAGCTTCGGCGTAATCTTCAATAACCTGCTCGGCTTCGCCCTTGCGCAGCAAGCCGTGGTCGACGAACACACAGGTGAGCTGATCGCCGATTGCGCGGTGCACGAGCGCTGCCGCAACCGAAGAATCCACGCCGCCAGAGAGCGCACAAATCGCATGCTTATCGCCAACCTGGGCGCGAATCTTTTCGATCTGATCTTCAATAATCGAACCCGAATCCCAGTTTGGCTCCAAGCCAGCGCCGTCACGCAAGAACCGCACGAGCATGTCTTGTCCGTGCTCAGAATGCTTGACTTCTGGATGCCACTGCACGCCGAACATCTTCGCCTCGCGGTTTTCAAACGCAGCAACTGGTGCGCCCGGCGTCGTTGCGGTCACAACGAAACCTTCCGGTGCTTGCGTCACGGCATCTCCGTGGCTCATCCACACGTTTTCGGTTGCGTTTTCGCCAAGGATAACACCCTTTTCGACGACGTCGGCCTGGGTTGCGCCGTATTCGCGCAAGCCGGTTTTATCAACTTTTCCGCCCAATGCTTGTGCCATCTGCTGGAAGCCGTAGCAGATGCCGAACACTGGGATACCGGCGTCAAGAATGGCCGGATCAAGACTCGGCGAACCTGGCTCGTAGACGCTCGATGGTCCACCAGAAAGCACGATAGCTGCAGGCTGTTTGGCAAGCAGATCGGCGGTAGGCATTGAGTGCGGGACGAGCTGGGAGAAGTATCCGGCTTCTCGCACGCGACGAGCGATAAGTTGAGCGTATTGGGCGCCGTTGTCGACGACGATCACTGGGCGAAGATCAGTTGTATTCATACCCTCTAGACTAGCGAATAAGCACCCGGAATTGCTATCTTCTCCCGCATATCGAGCCTGTGATATCTCTCTTGGTGATACACCACGTGCCTCCAGATTAATTATGCAAAGCTCCAGCAAGACTAGCGATTTTCCGATTAGCTTTCCGTAACGTGATATATATACTGACAATAGCTTGGAAATACGAAGGAGTATACTCATGTCTCACGCTTTTAATGCTCAACGGTTCGGCCAGTATCTCGTCCGAGCAGGTCTTGCCTTCCTGATCGCTTACCTTTTATTTTCAATACTGGGACCGTATCTCGCTTGGTGGGGCGTCGAGGCAGATAAATCCGGAATGTTTATCGGCGCGATAATGCAGTACCTCGGCACCCAATTTCAGGCATTCACCAATCCCGTCATTGGAATCCTGCTCTTGACGATTGGTCTCGGAGTGAAATACTCGATCCACGAAGCAAATGAGTAAACGGACAGAACATTGTTTACCGTCAGTGGCAGTTGTTCGGCAATTCCGAACAACTTAAAGCTCATCAAACAATCGCCTTCGCCAACCGCGCCGAACTAGCAAACACGCGCTCGGCCCCATCCACTGGATCAACGAAGCTCAGTTCCCGGGCGTGAAGCTGCAGTGGATATGCCCGCGCGGCTTCCTCTTCTTTGGTAAACAGCCGCGGATACAGCGGATCGCCTAAAATCGGCGCACCCACATGCTCAAGCGTCACCCGCAACTGATGAGTTTTGCCGGTGTGCGGAATAAGCTCCCACTGGGCCAGCCCGTCAGCGCGCGCCACGATTCGCATATGCGTCACTGAGTTCGGTTCACCGTCGACGACGTCGGTAGCCAGCGGCCGATACCCGCGCTCGAGGCGCAGTTCCACGGTTTCCCAGGTATCGAACCCGGGAATATCGCGGGTGATCGCACAATACGTCTTCCCTACAACCCGGCGTTCAAACAAGGTCTGGTAGGGTTTGCGCCACTGCGGCTTGCGAGTGAGCAACACCAACCCTGCCGTTTCCGCATCCAACCGGTGAGCACATACCAGATCGTCGTCGTTAAACTGCCGGCGCGCCGCCACCGTAACCGTGTGCGCCACATGGGAACCGCGCGGAATTGTTGCCATACCGTGAGGTTTATCCACCACAATGAACCGCTCTTCGTCAGCAACCACACTCAACTCAATCGGTGAATCTGGCTCGTCTGGAACGGGACGAAAAATCCATACCCGCATCCCCGAAACATAAGGTTCGGCGCGAGATATCTCACGTCCCCCGTCGGCCAAAACGTCCCCCGCATCAAGCAACACCAGCCCAAGGTCACCGAAGCGCGTCACTATCCATTCGCCGATAGTTCGCCACGAACCGGGCTCTAAGGTGACCGGCGTAGCGTTGATTCCGCCCCGCAAAGCTGGGCGCACTGCCGCCCGATGGCGGGCACGTCGAACAGAACGAGGGGTACGCAACTATGGTCTCCTTTACCCGAAAGTCCTAAAACCGTGACAAAATAAAGACGTTACACCAAAGACGTTGAAAGGACCCGACGTGACGCACAGTCTGTACTTCACCGCAGCCGAAGGAAATGTTGGAACTCAAGCAATTGTTCGTACGCTCGTTGCTGAGCTACAAAAAACATACTCGTCAGTAGGAGTATTCCGTGCTTTTACTAACGGCCCGGTCGAACAAGACATTCAGTTCCAAGAAGCCTTGAGCCTTCTTGGCCGCGAGGATGACCTTCAGCTTGCCTGGGGTGCTACCCGCCAAGCATACGTGGATGACGAAGAAGCCGCAATGACCGACGTCGTCAAGCGCTACACCGATTACGCACAACAGTTCGACGCTGTCCTTATTCTTGGTTTGCTCGACGGCGATCCGCTCAACCCGGGTGTGCTTGCCCGCATTGGTCGCGCAGCAGCAAACTTGTCCACCACCATTATGTTCGCCGTTTCGGGCGCGCTGCGTTCGGCTGATCAGCTTGCCACAATCGTCTCGCTATCTGCCAACGAATTCACCCACGAGCATGCCCCAATTTCGGGCATCGTTGTCACCAACGCTGATTCGGAAATCGTAGCTGAAGCTGGTATCGACAACGCGATCGTTTTTGCCGACGGCGAAGCAATCGAACTATCCGAAGCTAGCCGTAACGCTTTGATCGCTGCGATGGAGCAGGGTTCCGACGTCGTGACTCCACTATCCTTCCAGTCGTGGCTCATTTCGCGCGCCCGCGCCGACCGCAAGCGGATCGTGCTCCCCGAAGCTACCGACCCACGTATTTTGCGGGCAGCTGACGAACTTTTGGCTCGCGAGGTCGCTGACATTATTTTGATTGGCGACGCCGATCAGATCCACGCCCACGCCGCCGAACTCGGCGTTGACGTGTCCAAGGCACGCATTGTTTCGGTTGACGATCCAGAACTCAACGAAAAGTACGCCCAAGAGTTTGCTCGCCTGCGCGCCAAGAAGGGCGTCACTATCGAGCAGGCTCGCGAGAAGGTCAAGGATCTGTCCTACTTCGGCACCATGATGGTTCACATGAACGACGCCGATGGCATGGTTTCCGGCGCAATCCACACCACCGCACACACCATCGTTCCATCTTTCCAAATCATTAAGACCAAGCCAGGCGCTACCCTCGTTTCTTCCTGCTTCCTCATGTTGATGGAAGACCGCGTCTACGTTTACGGCGATTGCGCAGTCAACACCAACCCATCTCCGCAAGAGCTCGCCGGCATCGCCGTTTCCTCTGCGGAAACCGCGCGCGCTTTCGGCGTCGATCCGCGCGTTGCCATGCTTTCCTACTCCACCGGAACTTCCGGCAAGGGACCAGATGTGGACGCCGTCGTTGAAGCAACCGCTATTGCCCGCGAGATGGCTCCGGAGCTCGCTCTCGAAGGCCCAATCCAGTACGACGCCGCTGTTGATGCGCACGTGGCTCAAACCAAGCTGCCGGATTCGCCAGTGGCTGGTAAGGCAAACGTGTTCGTCTTCCCATCGCTGAACGCCGGCAACATCGGATACAAGGCAGTCCAGCGTTCGGCCGGCGCAGTTGCCGTGGGCCCAGTTTTGCAGGGTCTGAATAAGCCGGTCAACGATTTGTCCCGCGGCGCACTCGTCGAAGACATCGTCAACACTGTTGCTATCACCGCAATCCAAGCTCAGAACTGACGCGCACACCGCCGTCGGTATTCATCAAACTCCGTCATAGAAAGTAAGAAACGAACAATGACAGTTCTTGTTATCAACTCTGGTTCCTCGTCCATCAAGTATCAGCTCGTCAACCCAGAAACCGGCGAATCGATCGCTTCTGGCCTTGTTGAGCGTATTGGCGAACCAGAAGGTCACATCGAGCACAACTACAACGGCACCACCACCGATATCAACGAGCCCGTGCCAGACCACGGCGTTGGCTTGCGCGAAGTCATCCGGTTGTTCAACGAAGTTGGCCCGAACCTTGACGAAGCCGGAATCAAGGCAGTTGGCCACCGCGTCGTTCAAGGCGGAAAGCATTTCGATAAGGCTGCCGTTATTGACGACCGTGTTGAAGGTTTGATCGAAGAGCTCATCCCACTCGGACCGCTCCACAACCCAGCCCACTTGAAGGGCATCAAGGTTGCCCGCGAACTATTCGACGTGCCAAACGTTGCCGTTTTCGACACCGCTTTCTTCCAGCATCTGCCAGCCGAGGCCGCCACCTACGCTATCGACCGCGAGGTTGCCGATAAGTACCAGATTCGCCGTTATGGCGCACACGGCACCTCCCACCAGTTCATCTCCCGTAAAGTGACGGAGATCCTGGGCCGCGACGATCTCAAGCAGATCGTTTTGCACCTGGGTAACGGTGCCTCGGTGTCAGCTGTTGTTAACGGCGAAGCTGTGGACACCTCGATGGGTCTGACCCCACTCGAAGGTCTCGTCATGGGTACTCGTACTGGTGACATTGACCCAGCTGCCGTGTTCCATCTTGCTCGTCAGGCTGGTATGAGCATTGACGAGCTCGACACCCTGTTCAACAAGCAGTCTGGCCTGAAGGGCTTGACTGGTTCGAACGATATGCGCTCGGTTTGGGAGATGGCTCATGCGGGCAACGAGAACGCAATCGAAGCACTCGAAGTCTACATCCACCGGTTACTGAAGTACGTTGGCTCCTACACTGCAGTAATGGGCGGCTTGGACGTGCTCACCTTCACCGCTGGCGTGGGCGAAAATTCGTGGGAGACCCGCAAGATGCTCCTCGATCGTCTCGCTCCATTCGGCGTCAAGTACGATGCCGATAAGAACATGGTTCGTTCGAAGGAACCACGCGAGATTTCGACTTCAGATTCGGCAGTTACCGTGCTTGTTGTTCCAACCAACGAAGAGCTCTCGATTGCTCAGCAAGCTATGGAAGTGATCTGAAAATGGCAGTAGATCTTGTCTCTGACGTTACTCCAGAGCTAGAAGCAGCTTTCGGCCGGCTGATCGGTCAGCTTTCGCGTTCCGCTAAGCCAATGAACGGCGAACAAATCGAGGGCTTTTTGGCTCAAGATTGCGTTGATTTGCTGGTTTTCCGGGACGACGACGGTTCGGCTAGTTCGGCTGGCGAAGCACCGATTCTCGGTATGCTGACGCTTGTCACATTCGAGATTCCCACCGGGTGGCGCGCCTGGGTGGAAGACGTGGTTGTTGATGAGGCAGCCCGCGGCAAGGGCGTTGGCGCATCACTGGTTGCTGCCGCTATTGAGTTGGCGAAGAAACGAGGTGCGAAGACGGTTGATCTGACCTCTCGCCCATCGCGCGAGGCAGCTAACCGGTTGTATCAACGAGCCGGTTTTGAGCTGCGCGAAACCAACGTGTACCGAGTGACGAACTAACTCTTTGGTTAATGCTAGTGGGGCCCGCGGATTTCATCCGCGGGCCCACTATTTCCTATCTCGTCACAACACGATATTGATTCCAACCAACTAGTTGACTGGTAGACAAAACGCGACAGAACACGCTTCCTAGAATTAAACAATATGTGACCTATTACAAACATCATTCTTATATTTTTGTCGCGCACGTAACGATTCTTTTCTATTCTAAGAAAGTGAATTATCAGCCAAGCAGGATACAGATAGCTTTTCAGGATCCCTGCTTTGATAGCGATACAGGAACAAATATGACAATGAAACGTTCTCAACGTGCTTTCGCTTTCATTATCGCGTTCGCACTTACTATTTTCACCTTCAATGGCGGGCTATTTGCTAGCCGTCCTGCACTAGCAGCCGAAGAGCAATCACCCCATACTGCCGTTCGGGTTAATTTTGATTTCAATTCTGTGCAATCCATGGACAAGTTCAAGGACAATGTCTGGGTGTACCAGTGGGACAAAAATGGTGGCTCCGTTGGGCACAAAATCCCAGCCGATCCCGGATTTGTTCTTATTAAGCCACTGAATGGTGAGTCGACGGTCAATTTTATTGTTGCTATCGGCACTTATGATGATAAAGGAATCCACCCTTGGTATCGCTGGGGCGCAAATCAGATTGATGCCAATCAGGCACAAACCGGCGATTTCAAGGGCGTTAAGCCCGGCCGCGCTATCGACGTTACCTACGATAATCTCGTCAAGAATGCGGTCTTACCACAGGTGCCAACAGATGCAGATACCTACACTCCTTCATACCCAGAAGCGATAACCGTAGCCCAAGGTGGAGCGAGCAGTTCTCAACCACTGACATTCTCCTCATATGCCGGCAATTTTTCAGCCGACAATGTTGGTGCTCAGCCAGGTATCGAACAAGCTGACCAACGGTTGCACGCCACGATCTCCCCCGATGGCACTGTTTCTGTTCGGCCCGATTCAGATCTAGAAGTTGACACCTACACAGTAACCGTTGGCGTCGTTTATCCTCAAGATAATAGTAAAGATACAGTGACTATCAACGTAAACGTGACTGAGCGACCGATCACTAAGCTTGAATACGAATCCGGAGCAGTCTCCGTTCCTCAGGGCTCCTCACAGACGATGCCCCTGACCACTCCGCTTAATACCCTCCCGGCAGGCACAACATTTGCCCTCGATCAGGAGTACCACAGTGCAATCAGTGTTGATCCACAGACTGGTGCACTGACTATTGCCCCTGCTAGTGACGCTCAACTGGGCGAATATCCTGTTACTGTTATCGGCACTTCTCAAGGCCAGAAAGTGGCTGAAGGCCAGCTAACTATTGCGATCACCGAGAAAAAGACCAATGGGCTCGACTCAAAGTTGTGGAGTCTATCGTATGAGAGCTTGACTGTCCAGCAGCTCAAGGCAGCCAATGTTAAACTCACCGCTACCCTGTTCGGCAAGGAACGCGCCCTACCACAAGGCGTCACCTTCGCTGAAGGCGATAACATGCACAAGTGGGTAACAGTAAATCCAAAGACAGGCGAAGTAACAGCCACCCCGGATGAATTCGTAGCAGCACAAGACTACACATTCAACGTAGCCGTTACCCATCCCGACAAAACAGTTACTCAAGTCCCCGTAAAGATCACCGTTACTAAGGCACCAGCCACCGATCTCGATACAACCGTATGGGAGTTCTCTTACAACAAACTCAATGTTGCTCAAAAAGAGAATCAGAGCGTTGAGATAGCCGCTTCCTTGTTCGGTAAGGAAAGTTCACTACCTCACGGCATCACCTTTGCCAAGGGCGAGAAGATGCCAAGCTGGATTACAGTGGACTCTGAGACTGGTACTGTCACTGCTACCCCAGACGAATACGTGGCTGCACAAGACTACGAATTCTCAGTTATTGTTACCCACTTAAATGACAAAGTAACAACCGTGCCAGTCAAGGTCACAGTTACCCAGGCAGAGAACACTCCAGACCTGAAGTCTCAACTATGGAAACTCTCGTATGCTGACCTCACAGTCCAGC